>JAGAMH010000073.1 GCA_017624815.1 Clostridia bacterium | reverse complement strand
TGCTACGAAAAGTAAATCACACGTGGTTTTTTCAAGCATTTTTCTCGCTCTTTTCGTGGTATTACTCGTAATAACTATCGTAATTACGCAAAATAAATTTTTATATTACACTATTTGTTCGGTAATCGGCGGTAGTGAAAGATATTTAAAGGAAGGAGATCCCGCCGAACATCAATATTACGTATCAGAATACGAAAATAAAAGCGAAGTTCTTTCCGCTGCATACGATTTAAACGAAGAAATATGCGAAGAAGGATTCGTTCTTTTAAAAAATGAAAACGGCGCTTTGCCCCTTTCTAAAAACAGTAAAGTTACGGTATTTGGTAAAAACTCGGTCGATATAGTTCTTGGCGGTTCAGGCTCTAACGCAGGTTCAAGCTCGGGCGCAACTACCCTTTACGAAGGTTTAGAACAGGCGAATATTCAATATAATCCCACGCTAAAATCTTATTACGAAAGTAAGCAGTCGGGAAGTGGACGTCCCGATCCTTTGCCTATGGGCTCAATTTTAACAGGTTGGCCTATTGCAGAAGCAGCGTTGCCTTATCCTCAAGATGTTCAAAACAGTTATAGCGAATATTCCGACGCCGCTTTGGTCGTTCTATCCAGAGTTGGCGGCGAAGGGTTTGATTTGCCTAGAACGATGTTTTGGAACGATTCGGGCAGTTCCGCGGTAAAAAAATATACCGACTGGAAAGAAGGTTCAGACCTTATTCCCGGGGCAAGATCAACTTCCGACCATTATTTGCAACTTGACCAAAATGAAACGGATATGCTTAAAGAAGCGTGCGAAAATTTTGATAAAGTTATCGTGCTTATCAACAGTTCTTCCACGTTGGAACTTGGCTTTTTAGACGATCCCACACACTACGCTTACCATGAAAATATAGTAGGTGCGTTGTGGATAGGCGCACCTGGATATACAGGTTTAGCCGCTCTCGGTAAAATATTAACGGGCGAAGTTACTCCTTCGGGAAGCACGGCAGATACCTACGCGCGCAACTGTAAAAACGATCCCACTTGGTATAACTTCGGCAACAATATGGAAAGATACGGTAACGCATATATGGTAGGCGATACAAAGTTTGCTGCGTATTACGTTGAATACCTTGAAGGTATATATTCCGGTTACCGTTATTGGGAAACTCGCGCTTTTTCGTCAGACCAAGCGTGGTATAAAAACAACGTAGTATATCCTTTTGGATACGGTTTAAGCTATACCGATTTTACACTTTCCGCAGTTAACGAAAACGCAACTGCTTTATCAAAAGACGGTAAATTGACCTTTAACGTAAACGTACAAAACGTTGGAGTAAATTACGACGGTAAAGAAACCGTTCAACTCTATTATTCCGCGCCTTATAATTCTGACGAAATAGAAAAACCCCACGTTGTTTTAGGCGATTTTGCAAAAACGCAAGTTCTTACTAAAAACGGTGGAACGGGTAACGTAACGCTTGAACTCAACGTTCGCGATATGGCGTCTTACGACTATAACGACGCAAATAATAACGGCTTTAAAGGTTACGAGTTAGACGAAGGCGAATATACCGTTTATATAACTAACGGAAAACAAGGCGCACATTGTTGGGCGGACCAAAACGTTATAAAATTTAAATTTACCGTACCTCAAGGCGGATTCCAATATTCCACCGACGAAGTTACTGGTACGGATATTAACAACTTATTCGACGACGTAAGTAATCACGTAGACGAATATCTTTCTCGAAAAAACAACTTTCAAAACTTTAATGTTTTAGCAAAAGGTTACACCGAACACCGCACGGTTACTCAACAGTTTAGAGATGAATTTGATGCGTCCTGCAGAGTTACTGCCGTATCCGACTCGGTTTCCGACCCTTGGTATTCGGAAAATATGCCTGAACAAAGTAAACGCGTGCTTTCATCACAAGAAACTAAAATTAAGCTTTATGATTTAATTGGTAAATCTTACAACGACGCGTTATGGGACGAACTTTTAAATCAACTTACCGTTGCTCAAATGGTAGAGTTAATATCAACTGGCAACTTCCGTACTTTACAAATTGAAAATATAGATAAACCTTTAACAACCGACGCAGACGGTCCTATGGGCTACACTATATTTATGGACGGAACGGAAAAACCTGCCGTTTACGACACTTGTTATTATGCAAGCGAAGTGATTTTAGCCTCGACTTATAACGAAGAACTCGCTTATAAAATGGGCAAAATGGTAGGCAACGAAGGTGTTATAGGAAACGAAAGAGGGGACGGTGCTCCCTATTCCGGTTGGTATGCTCCCGCAATGAATATTCACCGCAATCAGTTTGGCGGACGTAACTTTGAATATTATTCAGAAGACGGATATCTTTCCAGCGTAATGGCTTCTAACGTCGTTAAGGGCGCAAGGGAAATGGGCGTTTATACTTACGCTAAACACTTTGCGTTAAACGACCAAGAAACCAACCGCGACGATACCGGACTTATTACTTGGGCAAACGAACAAGCAATGCGTGAAATTTATTTTGCTCCCTTTGAATCTTGCGTTAAAGATGGAAAAACCACCGCAATGATGTCTTCGTTTAACCGCATTGGCACTACGTGGGCGGGCGGCAATTACGAGCTTTTAACCAAGCTTTTGCGTGAAGAATGGGGCTTTAACGGTATGGTAATAACCGACTATAATCTTAAAGATTATATGAATGCCGACAATATGATTCGCGCAGGCGGAGATTTAAACTTATCCGGCGGAAAAAGTCCTTCTTCAATAACTTCGGCAACCGACGTTACCGCATTGAGAAAAGCAACCAAAAACATTTTATATACGGTGGCTAATTCTTGTGCAATGAACGGCTATGCCGACGGCGTAGTTTGGGGATACACCACGCCTTGGTGGGTATACGTTTTAGTAGGCGTAGACGTTGCTATTTTTGCAACGGCGGCAACCTTATGGACGTTGTGGTTTATTAAAAAGAAAAAATCTATTTAGGATGGTATAATCATATGAAAATTAGAAGAATTTTAGGCGTTGCATTAGTGGTGGTAACTGCAGTAACTGGACTTGTTTTTAGCGGTTGTGGCGATAAAAATGACGACAACGGTGGCAACAAAACTTATACGCTTGAAGCCGAATATATTGACTTAAGCGAAGTTCAAGGCGCAGGCGAATCAAGCTCGCAAGCAGGCGTTCAAATGATTTACGGCGACGGCGATCAAGAAGACAAGGATAAGGGATGGAGTGAAGGTTATTTCGTAGGTTATACTTACGTTGCAGATCTTCAACTCGATTTTAACTTTACTTCCGATAAGGAATCTACTGCAACTATAATTTTAAGACTCGGTTCTGAATTAGGTTCTCTTAATCTTACTAACTCTATTTTTGAAGTTAAATTAAACGGGAAAACCGTGCCTTACGCATCTTTATCCGTGCCCGGCGGTACCGTTTTAGAAGAAATACAATTCCACGACTTAAAGCTAAAAGATAACGCTAAAATAAATGCGGGCGAAAACACTATATCGCTTATCGTTAAAGA
>JAGAMH010000072.1 GCA_017624815.1 Clostridia bacterium | reverse complement strand
CAGATACGGCTCTCTTTCCCGAATACCACGTATCTACCCCTACGTGGAGCGTTTGCCACAACTTTATGACTAGAACGTTGCTTGAAACCGTAGAAGTACACGAAGGTTGGAATACCATTCAATTTACTACCGTAACTAACGGCACGGCTAACCTTAGTCATTTAGAAATCGTTTATCCCGTATAATTTTAAGCGGTTTTAATAAGAAAAAATCCGACGGCGTAAGCCGTCGGATTTTTCTTTTTTTGTGATAATATTAAGGATTTAAGGGTGAGTAATTTAAAAAATAGAGGGTAAAATCTAACCGCAAAATATGCGTTAGTTAAGGCATATTACGGGGGTAATTGCAAAAATATGCTATTTTTTGCCAAAGAACGCAACGCCAACTGCGCCAGGGCCTACGTGCGTGCCTATGGTGCTGCCTATAATATGGGTGGGAACGCAAGAGGTGTGCTCTTTCCAAATATGGGCGGAATCGCTTAAATACTTTTCCATAACCGCGCTGGAAAGTCCGCTCCAAACTATTCCGTAGGGCATATCAAAATCAATACCTTTTTCTTCTATCAAGCGGCATAAAAGGTTATTGCCCTTTTTAGAGCCCATAGCCTTTCCTACCATTTTAACTTCGCCGTCAACCACGCCTATAACGGGTTTAATGGAAAGCAAGCTTCCCACGGCGGCAACGGCAGAAGATATGCGTCCGCCCTTTTTAAGATATTCAAGCGTATCAACTAGCGCAATAAGGTTTATATTTTTCTTTTCTTCGTCTAAAATAGCTTTAATTTCGGCGGCAGATTTGCCTTCTTTTACCTTGCGTAAAGCAAGTTGACATAGCAGTCGTTCGCCTATAGTTGCGTTCAAACTGTCTACAACGTAAACTTTCCCTTCAAATTTTTTAGCCGCGTCTACCGCGCTTAAATACGTGCCCGAAAGTTTAGAAGAAAGGGTAATTGCCACCACTTCGTCGCCGCTTTCGCAAAGCTTTTTAAACTCCTTTTCAAAGCGGTAGGGGGGTATTTGGCTCGTTTGGGGTAAAACGTCGCTTTCAACCAGCTTTTCGTAAAACTCTTCGGATAAAAGCGTAACGCCGTCTAAATACTCATCGTCGCCGAACCTAACTTCTAACGGAATGGTTTCCACGCCCAAATCTTTGGCTTCTTTTTGGCTTATATCCGAAGCCGAATCAATTAAAATTTTAACTGCCATAATTTTTAATCTCCGTAATTTTGGCAAACTTTAGTTAAGTTTTTGCTTATAACGGCAAGGCATTTATACATAATTTCTCTATCTTCTTCAGATAATCCTTGGCTTGCAACGCCTAAAATTCGGTCTATTTTTCCGCATATTTCAACTGCTACGCTTTCACCCATCTCCGTCAATTTTAAAGGGGAGTTATATCTCTTTCTAGCGTTGCTGTCGCAATATAAATATCCGTGTTTTTCCAAGTAATCTATCGTGCGCGATACCGCCGCTTTGTCTTCGTTGCAAATATCGCAAAGCTTTGTTGCGGTAAGCTCGCCTTGCTTGTGCAAATAGTAAAGGCAGGAAACGTGCGGGCTTTTAAGATTAAATTGGCTCATTTCTTCCGTTTTAATTTTTCTAATAGCTTTACTTAATTTTGCAATTAAAAGGGTAAAGGTGCTAAAACGCTCTTGCACGGCAAAACCTCCTAATGGTTAAAAACTTAAAATCGTTTGCTTTAATAATTTTATACTTGTTGATTTGTCAACATATGCATAATAGCATATAGTAGTTGATTTGTCAACAAGTTTTTTGTTTATTTTTAACCATAAACGCTGTAAATTAGTTACAAAATTGGAATAATTATACACTTAAAAAATTGCACGAAATAAAATTTTAAAAAAATTTGCCAAAAATAAAGCTTTTATTAATTTTTTTTATAATAAGGTAGGCGTTATAGGTTGATTTTGAAAGGGAATTTTGATAAAATATATATACTCAAAAACTATACATTTATACATTTTCATGCATAAAAATAAATTTATTTTGGAACTAAAATTATAAAATGAGTGGAACTTTTTTTAAGATAAAAAGAAAATATTTGTTAAACGCCGTAATAATAAGCGTGGCAATTGCGCTTTCGGTCGGGCTTTTGGCAGTCGGCGCAACAATGCTTGGCGTAAAACTTGCCGAAGTTGAGTTTAATCCCGTTTTGTATTTGCCTATCGGGTTGGGCTCGGCAATAGTAGTGGGCGCGCCCCTAATTTTATTTTTAATACCCACCGATAAACGCTTGGCTAAAAAGTTAGACGAAAATTTAGCCTTAAACGAAAAGGTGCAAACTATGATAGAATTTGCCGGCGACGATAGTTCTATGGCGGCAATTCAACGCGCCGATACCGAAAAGCGTTTAATAAGCGTGCCTTTTAACACTTTTAACCTTAAAAAGTGGTGGGCGTACGTAATTGCGGTCGTTTTATCTTGTGCGGTATTCTGCACGGCGTTTTTTATTCCCGGAAAGGAAGAAGCGCCCGTAGTTCCCCCCACGGAAGAAGTGTTCGTGCCCACCGACTTTCAGCTTAAACAACTCGAGCTTTTAATAGACTACGTTGAAGAGGACGCCGACTTCGTTGAAGTTGCCCGTCAAGCCGTTTTAGCCGAACTTGAAGTTCTGCACGAAATGGTTAAATCGGAAGAAGAATATACCAAAGGCGAAATGGATACCGCAGTTTTGGCGGCAATTACCGATATTCACGCCGCGGTAGACGGGGTAAATTCCTATAAAAAAATTGCTTCTACAATGCTTCTTTCCGCAGACGAAAACGTTTTAACCATTGCAAAAACGTTGGGAAGTTTATCAATATTTACCGTTGGCGACGGCTTTATTAAGGTAGGCGAAAGCTATTCTGATAAAACGGGGCAAGACCTTTACGACGGATTAATAGTTTTTGCGTCTTATTTTGATATAGCCCTTACGGGTAACGGCGTTGATAGCTCCGACGCACTTTTAGTCGCTTTAAAAGAATTCCCCAACCAAGTAAGAGCAACGGCGGAAATTATTAAAGAAGACGAAACGGAAGAAGTTAAGCAAAATAGAATAAGCAATCTTTTCAGCTCCAACGAAAACGCAGTAGGTCGAATTTTGGACCAAATATCCATTCAAAACGACAATAGGGACGAGCGTGATATAGTAGTGGAAGAGCTGTTGGATATATTCGGGTTAACCGAAGACGATTTGCCCACGGCTATTAAAGATAAGCTTGAAGAAGAAAACCAAGCAAAATATCCCGAAGATAAGGAAGACGATAAGCTTGGCGACGGCGGTATGGGTAGCGGCGAAACTATTTACGGCAGTAACGACGCCGTGTTCGACCCCGAAACGGCAACGCACGTTAAATACGGCGAAATTATAAACCAATGGTACGAAGAAGGCCGCTTAAACGACGGCACCGTACCCGAAGAACTTAAACAGCTTTATTTAGATTATATAAGCTATCTAGACGGCAACAAAGACAAATTTGATTAAAGAAAATAAATGTATAAAGGATATACCGTTTATGGAAAATTTAGAAAAAGTACAAAAATTCAGCCAAGCAGTAAGCAAAATTAAAGAAGAACTTAAAAAGGACGTAGTAGGTCAACAAGAAATTATCGATAACGTTATTATTGCAATAGTAGCAGGCGGTAACGTTTTGTTAGAAGGCGTTCCCGGCGTTGGTAAAACGCGTTTGGTACGTTCGCTCGGAAAGGCGTTATCGTTGCCTTTCTCCCGTATTCAGTTCACGCCCGACCTTATGCCTTCCGACGTTACGGGTACTAATATCGTAGAAAAGGACGAAAACGGCAAGTTAAACACCGTTTTCCGCAAAGGTCCTATATTTGCGAACTTAGTTTTAGCGGACGAAATTAACCGTGCAACGCCCAAAACTCAGTCGGCAATGCTCGAAGTAATGCAAGAGCACAAGGTTACCGTTGCAAATGAAACTTATAAATTAGAAGAACCCTTCTTCGTGCTTGCAACCGAAAACCCCATTGAACAAGACGGTACTTATCCCCTTCCCGAAGCGCAAATGGACCGCTTTATGTTTAAGCTTTTAATGAAGTTCCCCAAGGTAGAAGAACTTGCAAGCATAGTAAATATGACGCAAATTACCATGGATGAAACGGCAGAAGCGGTAGTAGACGGCGCAACTATTTTGGAAATGAGAGAACTTGCTTCTACCGTTCCCGTAATAGAAGACGTTTTAAATTATGCAATGCACTTGGTTGCAAACACTCACCCCGAAATTGAAAATACTTCCGATACGGCTAAAAAGTATATCAAATACGGCGCTTCTCCCCGTGCAGCTCAGGCACTTATCACCTGTGCTAAGGTTCGCGCACTCTTAAACGGCAACTATAACGTATCTTATGAAGATATCGACGCGTTGGCAACCCCCGTTTTAAGACACAGAATTAAAGTAAACTACAACGCGGTTAACGACAAGTTGACTATAGACGACGTAATAGCTTTATTAGTAAAGGAAAATAAAAAATTATCTAAGTAAAAAATTATGAGTATAAAGGCAATAAACGAAGAGTTTTTGCAGCAAGTTGAATCTTTGCAAATGCTTATAAAAAATAACGTTGCCGGCTTATTCGGCGGAAACCGTAAAAGTAAAACTTTCGGTTCTTCTTGCGAGTTTGCCGATTACCGCGACTACGTTGCGGGCGACGATATTACCAAGCTCGATTGGAACGCATACGCAAGGTTTGATAAGTTGTATTTAAAACTCTATCTCGACGAGCGGCAAATGCACACAAGAATATATATCGACGCTAGCCGTTCTATGGAATACGGAAAGAGCAAAAAGGCGGAGCAAGCAATTAAAATTGCGGCAACTTTAGCCTATTTGTCCGTATGCGAAATGGATAAGGTTTCCGTTTACGTAATCCGCGAAAAGTCGCTTGAAGAAGTTATAAGCGGCATAGTGGGCAAGGAAGCGTTTATAAGCAATATCCACAAGCTCAACGAAATTGAGTTCGGCGGAGATAGTTATATAAGCGACGCAATCCTTCCTTCTAAGGTGGGGCATGGCGACGGAATGTCCGTAATTATTTCCGACTTTTTAACGGATAACGATTACGAACGGGCTATCGACCATTTGGCAAACAAGAAAAGACACGTATTCTGTACGCAGATATTATCCCGCGAAGAGTTAAATCCTTTAACCCGCGGCAAGGTGCATTTATTCGATTCGGAAAACATAAATAAAACTTATCGTAAACACGTAGATAAGGAAATAGCAAAGGCGTATAAGGCGGCTTTAAATTACGTTACGGGCAAAATTAACGATTTTTGCGCCGCGCGTAACGCCGACTATTTGCTTGCCTCGGCAGAAGATTCCGTTTTTGAAATCTTCTTTGGTAAATTGGTAGAAATGGGGGTATTAAAGTAATGACGTTTTTATATCCCTTAGGTTTGCTCGGGCTAATAGGTATCCCTATCCTTATTATAATATATATAATTAAGAACAAATACACCGAACAAACGGTTACGTCCACCTATCTTTGGACGCTTTCAGAAAAGTTTTTAAAAAGAAGAATACCTATAAGTAAGCTTGCGGGCTTAATAAGCTTAATTTTACAAATTCTTATAATCGCCGCTCTTTCGCTTGCTATTGCACATCCCGTAATAGTAATGCCGGGCGCTGCTCACGAATACTGCTTTATCTTTGATATTTCCGGCAGTATGAACGTTGAAGAAAACGGCGAAACGCGTTTTGAAAAGGGCGTTGGAAAAATCGAAGAAGTTATAAACGATTCGTTGGGCGGAAGCTATTACACGCTTATTTGCGTAGACGAAAACACCGCCGTAGTATTCGAGCGTGAAACGGACAAAAAATTGGCGATAGAAGAACTTAACAGGGTAACGCCTGGTTATGCTTCTGCCGATATTACCGACGCAGTAGACGTTGCAAAAGGTTATTTTACCAACAACGCAGGCATTAAAACCTATCTTATAACCGATAAAACTTATCAAAACACAAACAACGTAGAAGTTATCAACGTAGGTTCGCAAGTGGATAATCACGCTTTAAGCGACGTTAATTACGTTTTAAACGGTGAAAAACTTACCGTAAACGGAAAAGTTATATCCTATTCAGGCGATAAAACGTTAACTTTAGAACTTTATTTAGATGAAAGGGAACAGTTAACGGCAAGCAAAACGGTATCGGCAAGCGGCGAATTTACGCCCTTTACTTTTGAAGAAACGGTTACCGTGTCCAACGTAAACTCCGTTACCGTTAAAATTAAGGAAGAGGACGCGTTGGCGTTAGATAACCAAGCAACGGTATTTAACCTTAAAAACGAAAACTCTTATAAAACGCTGCTTATCGGCGATAGTACCTTCTTCTTGGAAGCGGCTATAGTAACGGTAAGTAACGCGCAAATTACAAAAATGACTTCGGCGGAATACGAACAAAACCCCAACGTTTCAGGCTACGGGCTTTACGTGTTCGACGGCGTAGTTCCCAAAACCCTTCCCGTAGACGGAACGGTTTGGTTCTTAAACGTTCAGGGCAGCGTTCCCGGTTCGGGCTTTAGCTTCCAAGGCGTAGTAGATCCCGAATACGCAATCAAGTTGGAAAAATCCACGTCCACTTCTTCGTTAGTCCAAAAGCTAACTTACGGCGTAGAAGGCTCTAACTTTATCGTATCACAGTACGTTAAATACGGTTTATACCGTAACTTTACTCAACTTTACACTTATAACCGCAACAACGCAATGGTGTTTACGGGAACGAGCGAAAGGGGCAACCGTGAAGTAGTATTCGCGTTCGACTTGCACAACTCCAACCACACCATAAGTATCGACTACGTTGCGTTACTTAAAAACTTACTCGATTTCTCCTTCCCCACGGTGGTAGAAAAGGTATCTTACGAGTGCGGTGAAAATTTAGAAGTTAACGTTCTTGCAAATAGCGACAGCGTTAAAATTATAAGTCCTTCCCAAAAGGAAACTTATCTTGACACAAGTAGCGTGATAGGTGAATACACTCTCGACGAGGTAGGCGCATATCAAATAGTTATGACCGTAGGAGGAGCGGAAAAGGTATATAACGTATATTCCGTTCTCCCCGAAGCCGAACGCACCCCCGTACAAACTGCGGAAAGGGTGGAAATAGTAGGCGAGGCAAGCGGCAGCGGATTAAACGGTATTTACGATATAGTAATATTCCTATTCGCTCTGTTGGCGGTAGTATTTATAGCGGATTGGGGGGTATATTGTTATGATAAATATCAGCTTCGATAACGCCTTTCTCCTATTAGCCGCAATTCCCCTTTTAGCGTTGGTTTTAGTTCCCTATTTTATAACTATAAATAAGGACAACCGCGACGGACACGTAGTAGCTTCGCTTGCTTTGCACCTTGCAATAGTAATGTTTGCAACCTTTGCGCTTGCGGGCACTACTTTAACCGCAGTTATAACCGAAACTAACGTATACGTACTTGCCGACGTTTCCTATTCGTCCAACCACAATCTCGACAAGGTAGACGAATATGTAAACGAAGTAAAAGAATCGCTTCCACGCAATTCAAAAATGGGCGTAATTTGCTTTGGCAAGGATTATCAAATTTGTACTCAGCTCGGCGAAAAGTTTACCACCGTAAAACAAACGCAGGTAGACGATAGCGCAACGGATATTTCAAACGCGTTAAATTACGCGGCGTCCCTTTTTAAAGAAGGCGTTATTAAAAGAATAGTTATTATAACGGACGGTAAACAAACTTCGGCAGAAGGTGCTAACGGCGTAATAAAAACAATCGAAACGCTTTACGAACAAAACGTTTACGTAGACGCAATGTATTTGGATAATAACATACCCCAAAACGTTGAAGAATTGCAGATATCCGACGTCGAATTTACAAAATCGACTTACTTAAACCATCAAAGCGTGGCAAACGTTTTAGTACAAGCCAACGTTCCCGCATATTTTAGTAACCCTTCGGCAACGGCAAACGCAATCGTTTCGCTAAGCTTAAACGGAACGGTTATTAAAGAAGAGGCAGTAAAGCTTACACAAGGCTATAACGTAGTTCCCTTTAACTTGCCCACGCAAACGGAAGGCACGTTCGATTACGACGTTTCTATAAGACCGGCGCAATCAAACGGAGACAGAACTTCTAAAAACAACTCGTTCAACTTTACGCAAAAGGTTGCGGGTGCGGCAAAGGTTTTATTAATAAGCGGCAGCAGTTCAGACAGAGCCGTTGCGGAAAGGCTTTACGGCGCGCAAAACGTTACTTCTTATATTAAAAACCCCGCCGTTCCCTATACGGTAGAAGAGCTTTGCAAATACGACGAAATTATCCTTTCAAACTTGGATATTCGCGAGTTAGACAACGTAACGTCCTTTATTCAAAGCTTAGATTTAGCCGTTTCCCGTTTTGGAAAAAGCTTGCTCACCTTCGGCAACCTCGAACTCCAGAATAAAGAAAACGACGATTTAACAGTTCTTGAAAATATGTTGCCCTTAAAATACGGCAACTCCGACCAAGACGAACGCCGCGTTTGTTTGGTAATAGATATTTCCCGCAGTATGGAAACGCTTTACCACATGCAAATGGCAAAACAGGCGGCAATACAAATTATTAATATGCTCAACGAGCAAGACCACGTTTCCTTGGTGGTATTTGCCGGCGAAAACTATATTTTACAGCGCGACGGCGAACTAAAAACTAGCCGTAACGATTTAGTTCAAACTATAAACTCGCTCGAAGTTGAACAAGGCACTTACCTTGGCGCAGGTTTAAAGGCGGCGTACGGCATTATAGAAAACGCCACGCAGGAAAATAAGCAAATAATGCTTATAAGCGACGGGTTAAAGTTTAGAAACGAACCCGACGACCCCATTGAACTTGCCAAAAAGTATTTAGACGAAAAGGAAATTATAACTACTTCCGTCGCTATAGTAAAGAGCACCGAACCCGACAGGTTATCCGCCGACGAAGGCGCGATTAACATGACGCAAATTGCGCAGGCGGGCGGCGGCAAAACCTATTACGCGGCAGACGAAGCAGAGCTTTTAGAAGTTATGCTATCCGACGTTGCCGACGACGTAACCGAAACGGTAGTAGAAGGGGAAACGCCCTTAAATATATCCTACCGTTACGATCCCGTTTTAGACGGCGTTGATTTACAAAATCTTCCCAGCGTGCAAGGCTACGTTTTCGCATCTGAAAAGCAGAGCGCAACAACCGTTCTTTCGGCAACTTATATAAGACCGAGCGGAAGAGCTTCCCGTTCCCCCGTATACAGCTATTGGAATTATGGCGACGGAAAAGTTTCAAGCTTTACCTCTGCTTATAGCGGCAACTGGGTAAGCGGTTGGGATCAAGGAGCGGGCGCAGCGTTCTTTAATAACGTTGCAACGGGCGCTTTACCTTTAGAAAAGGTAGACCACCCCTACACCTTAAACGTGGAATACGACGGCGTTAAATCTACCGTGGAAATTATTCCCGCACAAATCAACCCCGACGCAACCGCTTCCGTTAAGGTAACTTTACCCGACCAAGAGAGCACGCAAACGGGCGATATGGTATTTAACGGCTCAAGCTATACCTATCAGTTCCTTACCCCTCAAACGGGCAAATATACCCTTGACGTCACCTATTCTTACACTACTAAATCGTTTGAAACGAGCACGTTCTTCAACGTTGCATATTCGCCCGAATACGACGGCTTTACCACTTACGATTCGTCCGACGTTCATAAATTCATCCGTCATCGCGGCACCGTTTCAACGGACGGCACTATAACTTTGGAAAACGACGAGCGCGACGTTGCAACCTACAAATTAAGCTTGGTTATTCCCTTCTTAATTATTGCTGTTGTTGCTTTCGTTGCAGATATAGTCGTTAGAAAGTTAAAGTGGAACGATATTAAATCGCTATTCGTAAAAACTAAAAAGTAAGGAGGACTAAACTATTGAAAAAGATATTCTTTAATTTAATAGCCGTAGTTTTTCTTGCAACTTTAGTTTTTGCAGGATGCGGCGAATATACTGGCATTCAAAACAAGCCCCCTGTAACGGACGGCGGCAATAACGAACAAACGCCCCCTCCCGTAGATGGCGATACCGAGTCGGAATTTTCCGTTTCTCTCGTATACGACGATTTACCTTTGCTTGCCGAAGTAGACACCGAAGGCATGCAAATACAATGGAGCGACGGCTTTAATTATCACCGTGCCGACGTAGTTGGTTCTAAAGCCACTATAAAGGGATTGGACGGCGACTATCAAGTAACCGTTTTGGGATTGCCCAAGGGCTATTCCTACAACCCCAACGTTCATAGGGCAACCAACTTAAATAAAGACATTACTATAGAAGTTTACAAGGTAACCAAACCCCGTGTAACAAGCACTGCCGGTTCAGGGTTATACAGCTGCGTAAAGCTTAGCAGAACGGCAATGTATAGCGTTGATATAAATTCGGCAAATCATAAAGTATATTTTGAATATACTCCCACAGCAGAAGGCGATTATTCGGTAGAATCTTGGGTAGATTTAACCGCAAACAATATCAACCCCAAAGTGGACGTTTACTCGGGTACGTTTGCCGCAAAGTTTTTTAACTACACGTTAGACGACGGCGGCGAAGTTTCAAGCTTTACCAAAAACTTTAAATACGTTGTGGGAATAGGCGAAGATATGAAGGGCAACACCTTCACCTTTGCAATTCACGCCCAACACAAAGACGACGACTTAACTACCACGGACGACGACGCTGCCATTTATCCTATAACCGTTAATTTCGTTATTCAAAAGGACGGCTCGTTCACGGATGATAACGCTTACGCCGACGCCGAGTTAGTTAGACCTACGGAAGACTTTTACAGAGCGCCTACCCCTGGATACGCTTATACCGAAGCTCACGAATACGTAGCGGACGAAAATAGATGGGAATTAAACGGTTCTTATTACGAACTTAACCCTTCCACGGGCTATTATCATAGGGTTCAGCGCGACGCCGAAGGCAACGTAATAGCTTGGGGCGAATTATTATTTGCTCATATCAGTTCTAACTGCTATTTTATCGACGCACCTTTCACGACTATTGAATACGCGGGCAACAAAGCGCTTACCATAACGCTTTCTAAAGAAGAACGTTTAAACTATAAACTGTTTATCGAAGGCTCGCACGCAATCAATTACGTTGAAACGGACCGCGCATATTATATATTCACAATGAGTGAAGAAGAAAAAGCGTGGTGGTCGTCGCACAGTTATTACGACTACGTAAACGGCGACGGGTTATATCCCGTAACGGAAGAACTTAAACAGTTTTTACAGTATTATAGTGTAAATCAACGCTTATTTAACGACGGCAACGGCTTTGCTGAAACAAAAACGTCGCCTTACAGCGTAGATTCAATGGAAGACGACCAATGGTTGTTTGCATGCTGTTACTATAAAGACTATACCGGCGAAGACTGGATAGCCGCAAAAAAATCCAACTAACCCGCATTGCTATATGGGGTGCGTAGACTTGTGGAATTGCAAGGCGTGTAATTGAATTTCTCGCCAATGTCATTCTAAGGTGCGGCAGTAGCTTTCCCAATGTCATTCTGAGGCGTGTCAGCGCCGAAGAATCTAAAAAATTTTGTCTGAAAAGACAACTAAATTTAAAAACTTTTATATAACAAAATATAAAAAATATTTATAAAGGAGTATTGTTATGAAAAAAGGTTTATCCCTCGTTATGGGTTCCGCTTTATTAGCAGTTTCTTGTTTTTCTGCTTGTGGCGTAGCTCATACACACACGTACGACGACTCTAAATGGGCGTCGAACGAAACCATTCACTGGCACGCATCTAACTGTAATCCCGAAGAATGTACCGAAAAGAATTTAAAGAAAGATGCTGCCGCACACGTAGACGAAGGGTTAGACGGCGTTTGTGACGTTTGCTTATACGTAATTGGCGAAGCACACGTACATACTTACGGCGAAACTTTGTTTATCGGCGAAAACGGCCACTACCAAAAGGCTAACTGCGGACACGACGTAAACAGCGCAGAAGTTGCACACGAATACGACGAACTCGGCGTATGCGTTTGTGGTGACGTAGTTGCAGCTGAAATTTCTACCGTTGAAAAAGCAGTTGAAATTGCAGTTGCTCAAAAACCCGTAGAAGGCAACGGCGTAATTTCCTTCCCCGGCGATTATTTTGGCAAAACGGTTGAATACGCATACGACGCAGACATCCTTCACTTAGTTGAAAAATCCGACGACGTAGTATTCAACTATTATTACTCTCTTGATGCAAACGGCGAACTCGTTGGTATAGAAGTTGACAGCGAAGGCGCAGTTTCCAACATTGCAAAGAACGAAGATTTGCCTGCAGATTACGCTAAGGGCTACGCTTTCATAGCTCCCATAGGTCAAGGCAACGGCAACGCATACGGCGCAGAAGGCTTAATTCAAGCTTTATACGAAGTAGCAGCGTTAAACTACAACGCAGACTTAGTTGAAACGGTTGGCGACAACTACGAATACTCTTTCAGCTTCGGTACTGCAGACGGCGAGTCTTTCTACGTAGTAAACGTAAACTTTGCATTAAATGCAAAAACTTACGCTCTTAAATCGGCGCAAGTATCTATCGACGATTACTATATATCTTTACGTGACTATGAAACTTGGGAACTTTACCCTAACCTTACCGAAACTACCGACGAAGACGGTAACGTTATTTACGCCGTAAACGAAAATTCCGAAAAATACACTACTACCAATATCGCTATCGACCAAAATATGGGAGAAGTAGTTAACCCTTATCCCGTAGAAGAAGTAATGGTAAAGAGCTTTAAGCTTACCAATGAAAACGGCGAAGAAATAGGAAATGAGCTTACTGTTGAAAAGAGCTCTTATGAGTATCCTAGTTTTTACAACGTATATTTAAGCGACGTTGCACCCTCTACGGCAATTTTAACGCTTGCTGATATTAAAGTTGTAGGAACTTCCGTAGATGAATGGAAAGTATTTTACGAGGTGATCAACGATGCTACTGGAACTTATGTTCAAATTAAGGGCTATAGCGTAGGCGACCATCAAATTGTAATATCTGTTAACGGCGTTGAAACCCCTGTTACTTTAAAAGTAATTGAACCCGTTCCTACTGAATTAACTGTAAAAGAATATTACGCGGCAGATACTGCCTGGTGGGGTGGTACTATTTACGAAGCAGCAAACGCTCAATCCACCTATACTTACTGGGTAGGCGGCGAAGGCGCTCTTTTGGGTGCGGCTATCGATAAAGGAAGCAACGTTATTCCTATAAGCGGCGATTGTTATACTCCAGTAGACATAGAGGCTGACTACGAGTCTGTAACCGCATATCAAATTGATACCACTACTGCAGGTGAATACACTATTACCTTCACCGTTGCAGATACCAACCTTACTGCAAGCGTTAACGTAATTATTAAGGCTAAGCCCGATATGACTGCAGCCTTAGAAGGCACTTACCGCTACATAAGAGACGGCGTTAACGAATGGACCGTTTCCTTCAATAGCTTCTCGCCTATAATCACCGTAAGAAACAATTACGTTGAAGAAGGCGTTCTTAAAGGCCTTACCGCTAAATACGATTGGACTTGGGATGCTGAAAACGAAGAATTTAACACCACCTTCAAAGAAGGTTATAACTTCGGCAATATCGTATCCGTAAACGAAGATTTCAAACTCGTTGCAAGTGGCCACGTTCTTGAAAAAGTAACCGCAGACAACGCTTTAGTTGGAACTTGGGAATATAGAGAAACCGACTATAGCACTTGGGAACAATACACCGCTGCAACCATGGTTTATAACGCAGACGGCACGGGCGTATTCGAAGATGAAAACGCAACCGTTTACTTCACTTATTCCGTATCTTACGACGAAGAAAATTATCAATACGTAGTAGCTTACGCTGCAGACGAAAGCAAAACGAGCGAAGGCACTTCTACCCGCTTTACTATCGGTACTGCAAGCTCTACTTTAAACTACGCTTCTTGGAGCGACACTTGGTCGTTTAGCCTTTACAACGGCGAAATGGATTCCGACGGCTACACCGTTACCTATTACTTCAACCAACCTGAAGCAGAAGTAGTATACGAATCTGTTGCTCTTTCCGTAGGTTCTAAACTCAACGTTTATACTAGCATGTTTAGCAACGATGCAAGCGAAAAGCACTTACTTATCGACGCTAAAGAAGCTGGTACTTATACCGTATACGCAACTCCTTGGGAAGGAACCGAACTCGTTGCATCTTACGACGAATACTACTTTATCGTAAACGGCGTTAAGGTTGTAGGACAACTTCAATTCGTTGTAGAAGAAGCTCAATTAATCGACCTTGAAGTTGTATTTGTAAACGAAGGATTCGACTACGACTTCTACGTTGATTTCGTAGCAGCACCTAAGGAAGAAGATCCCGACCAAGGCGGCGAACAAACAACCGGAGCTAAATTTATCGTTACTACCGACTTACAACAGTCTACTAACGAAGGCGAATACACCTACACCGTAGCAGAAGACGGCACAATCACCATCTTAAAAGACGGTATCGTTTATACTGGCATTACCGTAACTTACGCAGAAGGCGTTCTTAAATATAACGGTTCGCCTATGACCAAAACCGACGATAGCGAAGGTTTAGTTGGTACTTGGAAGCTCGATACCGAATTTATGGGTACTATGTACGAAATCACTTTCGAAGAAGCTCAACAATCGGGCGGCGAAGAAAGCGGTATCGGCGGCACTTACTTAGGTACTGATAATTTTGGCAATCAATTCCTTACCTTAGTTGTAGACGCAACTACCGTAACCTTTACTTATGCTGGTTATGGTAACCCTTCTACCGTAACGTATAACTACGTTATTTCTGAAAACGTTGTAAGCCTTACCGACGACGCTGGTGCAGAAGTTTTAGCATTACAAGCTGCAATCGTTTTAGGCGACGACGGCGTTCCTTCAACCGCAACTTGGAACGGAACCGACTATACTCTTGTTAAACAAGCGTCCGAAGGTGGCGAAGGCGGCGAAGGCGGCGAAGACGATGATGATTTAAACGCGGAAGTAACCCTTGAGTATAGCGAAATAGACGAAGCTTATCTTGCAACGGCAAACATTTCGTTAGAAGCTAACAAGGTTTACACTATTACCTTAGTTTTAACTTCAGGCGAACCTACTATTATTAGAGCTAATTTAGGTATGGGCAATATGGTAATGTGGAACGCAGACGGAAATTGGGCTGCACAGGTAACCTGCTTCCAAAGCATTTCTTCCGTTACGTTTATGGGTGACGCGGAAGCAACCTTTACCGTATCCGTTGTAGAAGTTGTTCAAGGAGGCGACGTTGAAGAAGAACCTGCAGGTACTTTCGATAATCCCATTACCGTTGAAAACGGCGGCGAATACGCAGCAAGCGTATCCGGCGGTTGGGGTGACGATTCTGCATCCGTGTTCTACGTTTACGAAGCAACCGAAGACGTAACCGTAACCATTACTTTTACCAACCCTTCAACTCAATGCATAACTTGGAGCTTTGACAATTTTACCGAGTATGAATATAGCTATGAAGCTACCATTACAATCGAAGTTGCAGCAGGCGATACCTTAAAGTTCAAGGTGGAAGATGGTGAATACTACACTATGACCTATAACTTCACCTTTACTGCAGGCGCTGAAAGCACCGAACCTGAAGGCGGCGTTGAAAGCGTTACCGCATACGTTTCTACTGCAACCTACGCAGAAGAAGCAGTTTGGGAAACTTTAGTTTAATAAAACAAGCAACGAAAGTTGATAAACTAAATTAACCGCAAAGCGCGGAGCAATTTTGCTCCGCGCTTATTTTTTATATTCAGTAAATTATTGACAGTATTTTACTGCGGTGATATAATTTAAATATGTGGAATTTCCCCTTTTTTTTAAACTCAATTTTGCTCGGCGTAGGGCTTGCTATGGACGCTTTTTCCGTATCGCTTGCAAACGGTCTGCACGAGCCGTTAATGAAAAAGCGTAAAATTTGCGCCGTTGCGGGAACGTTTGCCTTTTTTCAGGCGGCAATGCCCCTTATAGGTTGGGTGTGCGTTCATACCGTGGTAACCGTTTTTAAAAACTTGCTCGTATTCGTGCCTTACGTTGCGCTTATTTTGCTTGGTTTTATCGGCGGTAAAATGATTTACGACGGCGTAAAAAACAAAGAGGAAGAAAACACTACAAAACTCGGCGTTTTAGCCCTTTTGGTGCAAGGCGTGGCAACTTCTATAGATGCGTTATCCGTCGGTTTTACCATAGCCGAATACGACGTGTGGCACGCTCTTGTTTCCGCCCTTATTATTGCCGCAATCACCTTTATTATATGTTTAGTGGGCGTTGTGCTCGGCAAAAAATTCGGCACTAAAT
>JAGAMH010000071.1 GCA_017624815.1 Clostridia bacterium | reverse complement strand
TGCCGCCCAATTCCAACACGACGGGCGTTAAATTTTCAGCAGTTTTTCGCAACACTTCTCTACCGACGGCGGGGCTACCCGTAAAGAAAACCATATCGAATTTTTCGTTTAAAAGCGCGGCGTTTTCTTGCCGTCCACCCGTAATAACCGCCACATATTCGGGGGTGAAACACTCGCTTATAATATTTTTTACCACTTTTGCAGTTGCGGGTGAATAAGCGCTTGGCTTAACCACTGCAGTATTGCCGGCGGCTATTGCGTCTACTATCGGATCTAAGGTTAGCAATATTGGATAGTTCCACGGGCTCATTATTAAAACCGTGCCGTAGGGTGAAGGTTGTTTAAAGCTTTTTGCCGCAAATTGTGCAAGCGGAGTTTTAACGTGTTTTGCCTTTGCAAACCTTTTAAGATTTTTAATCATGTACGAAATTTCTGATAAAACTAAGCCCACTTCGCACATAAAACTTTCGTATTCGCTTTTTCCTAAATCGGAGTGAAGAGCTTTACAAATTTTGCTTTCGTTATTTTTAATTGCCCTATATAGCTTTTTAAGGGCGTTTTTTCTAAAATTTAAAGATAACGTTTCCCCGCTTTTAAAAAATTCTTTTTGGCTTTTAACAAGCTCGCTTAACTGAGTTATAGACATTAATTTAACTCCTATTCGGAAATTTAATATAATTTTAAACTACCTTTTTAATTATTGCAACTATTTATTAAAAATAACCGCAATCCTTTTAATTTTTTTAATTTTTTATTAATTCGACGAATTTATAATTTTCGTTGAATATACGATAAAAAGCCCATTTGCGTTAAGGCGAGTTTATATTCAGTTTATATTTCTTTTATATAATAATATAAGTGATACTGTTATTTTTATAGATTTAAGGGAGATTACTTATGAAAAACTTCGTTATCGTTACCGATTCGAGTTGCGATTTAAACAAAGAATTAAGAGATAGAGCTAATATTGAATATTTGAAAATGCGCTATATCTACGGCAACGTAGACGTTCCTGCAGACCTTGACTGGGTTCACTTAACTGCAAAACAATTTTACGATAAAATGCGTGAAGGCGTAAGATTTACCTCTTCGCAAGTTATTGCTCCCGAATACGCAGACCTTTTTGAAATGCACGCTAAAGAAGGCGTTGACGTTTTATATATAGGATGTTCTTCCGCCCTTTCCGGCTCTTATAGAGCAAGTTTGGTTGCAAGGGAAGAAGTTATGGCTAAATACCCCGAAGCTAAAATTATTTGCATAGACGCGTTGCGCGCGAGTATGTCGTTGGGCATTTTAGTTATTACCGCAGCAAAGTTGAAAGAAGAAGGCAAAACTATTGAAGAAGTTGCCGCTTATATTGAAGAGAATAAAATGACCGTTCATATGGTTGGCACGGTTGAAGATTTAAAATACTTGCAACGTGCGGGCAGAGTTTCGGCAGTTTCGGCAGTATTTGGCGGACTTTTAAGCATTAAGCCTATAATTATTGCCGATACCAAGGGCGAAAACCACGTTATAGACAAACCTAAGGGCAGAAGAAAGAGCTTAAATTATATAGTAGACTATGTTAAGGCTCATTACAAGCCCAACAAATATCAACATATTGCAATTTGCCACGCAGATTGCGACGCTGATATGGAATACATTAAAACTCAACTTCAAGCCTTTATTCCCGAAAAGGACGTTGAATACTCGGTTAACTATATAGGACCTGCAATCGGAGCATCCGTTGGCCCTGGCATGATTTCCGTATTCTTCTACGGCGACGAAGTAACTTTAAAATAAACGAAGGCACTAATATTTAATGGAAAAACAAAAACAAACATTTAAGATACCTAAGAGAAAACAACCAGTATTTAGAATAGTAAGACCTATTTTAAAATTATTTTTTAAACCTAAGCCTAAAATTTACTTTTTAGAAGGTCAAGCCCCCCAAGAACCTGCAATTTTTACCATTAACCACGTAAACAAAAAAGGTCCTATGATATACGAATTGTACTTCCCAGTATTTTGTGCAAAATGGGGCGCAGGACAAATGCTTGGCAATTATAAATCGCGTTTTAGATATTTAAGAGACGTTTTATACATTCAAAAGAACGGTCTTAAAAAATTCCCCGCAACTTTAAAAGCTGGGTTCGAAGCTTTGTTTTCTATATACTTTTACCGCGGTATGAAAATTTTACCTACCTTTACCGACGCAAGATTTATGAAAACTATAAGCTATAGCGTTGAAACGCTTAAAAGCGGAACTTCGATTATGATTTTCCCCGAAGATTCTTCCAAAGGCTATTTTGACATAATGACGGAATTTTTACCCGGATTCGTTATGCTTGCGGAAACGTATTATAAAAAGACAGGCGTAGACCTTCCCGTATATCCTGCCTATTTCGACGATCACTCAAAAGTTATTTTAATAGGTAAGCCTGAATACGTTCAAAATTACGTTAAACAAGGCGCTACCCGCTCCGAAATATGCGAAGTATTTAAAAACAAAGTTAACGTTTTATACACCGATTATATCCAAAAACAAAAATACGAAGATTAATAAAAATCCCGCCTTTTCGGCGGGATTTTTTATTGGGCTTTAAGCTCCTTTTTCTGTTTTTTAAACATGTCGGTTGCCTCGTCTATTAACGCCTTATTGGCAGGTTTGGGTTGATAATATCCACGGGCGGACATTTGTGAAAATAAGCAATATTGGTCTTCTGCCACCGATAGAAAATTTTGCGAAAAGTTATTGCGCATTGAAACGGTGCTGCCTTCAAAAATTGCCGTAGCGTATAAACTCATAAGCTGTTTTTCGTCGGCAAGCATATCTAAAATTGCGTCTTTTTCGTTAAGCGTGCTTTGATTTTTTTGTAACTTCATATTAACCCCCTATAACGCCTAAAAGGGCGTTGTAACGCTGTTCGTGGGCGTCTGCCACCTTTTTCATGCTATCCGCCAAATCAACGTCGGTAAGCGTTTTAGAATAGGCCCTTGCCTTTTTGCAAATTAAGCCTTCTAAGGTTAAAACGTCGTTTAAAAGTTGTAATTCTTTTGAAGTTAGTTCTGACATAAAAATACCTCCGCGTATAGTATTTACTATTTTGCGGAGGTTTATTCGTTTAACTCTTTTTATTATTATCGCTGCCGTTTTGCCCTTTAATTAAGGCATAGTAGGGGTCTAATTCAAAATTTCGTTCTTTATCGTAATAGCCGCCTAAACGTTCTATTGCGTATTTTAGCTCGGTGTATTCAACGTAAGTAATATCTTCGTCGTCTATTTTTTTATATAGCGTGGGAAGGGCTTTTTCGTCGCCGTAAGTTGCAAGTAAATAGGCGTTTTTTGCAATATTTTCTAAATCGAAGGTAAACTCTTTAATTAAAATATTAAAAATCTTATCATCTTTAATTTTACAAGCCGCCAAAATTTCTAACGCAAAATCGCGTTCTAGTCCCCTTTCGTAATAGTTTAAAACGCTAAGTTTTACTTCGTCCGCCTTTTCCGTTAAAAGGGCGCACACCTCGTTTTTGCGCTCCGTTTTACTATCGCTTTCAAAAAGCGTTTTTAAATAAAACTGGAGTGCGGCGGAATCCGAGCCGAAGTAATTTATTGCAAAATCGATTTCGCCGTCTTCTCCATTAAAAAAATTATAAATAAGCGTTTTTAAGTTGCGCGCGTACACTTCGTCTTGCAAAAAGCCCGAAACGGTTACGCCCTTTTTAAGGTGGGAAGAAAGCGTTTTTACAAGCTCTTCGTCCGACATGTCGGCGTAGTATTCAACGGGCGTTTTTCCCAAGGCGTTAATTTTGGTATTGCCGAATTTTTCGTAGAGTTTTGGAATTAACTCCTCCCATTCTTCCTCGGAATATTTTGAAGGATTTTTCAAGAGAAATTCGGAAAGTTTTTTATCGAAAGTTGCGTCAAAATCGTAAAGTTTCATAAATTTATTAATTGTATTATTTGTTCTACGGTCTGCTTGTTACCGCCGAAAAATTCGTATGCGTTTTTAACGGTTATACCCATTTCGTTTATTCCCGATTTAAGGTAAATTGCCGCGGTTAGCGATTTTACGTCGAGCGCTAAAGATAAAGCTTCGCGCTCTTCTAACGCCTTGTAAACTTCTTGCGTTGCCCTTGCGATTTTATAGCCGTATCTATCGGATATAACCGCGAAACGGGCGAATAAATGCGCGTAGGAATCAATAAATTTGCTACGTTTAGCCCTACCTATCTTTAATTTTTGGGTAGTTACGGTTTTATAAGTATGATACACTACCACGCCGAAAATATTATTTTCGTTACGGCTAGCAAGTTCGCAAAGGGCGTGGACTTTAAGCCCGTCGGAAGAGTATGCGTTTAAAAGCACGCCTCTTACGAATTCGTCGTATTCAAGTCTTATTGCACCCGCTAAGGCAAGGTATTGCAGTTCGCTTTCTTCCCTTGCGTCGCCTTCGTCAAACGCCCAAGTTATAACTTCTTCAGCGTTGAGCTCTTCTTTTATAATATTTACGTCCTTTTTGGGTAACGAGCAAATGAGCGTTAAAAACTTAATGTTTTCAAGTTTTTGTTTTTCGGGTAAACGGTAAAAATACGAAAGGGGTTCTTTATTCCAATTTTGAGGATTTTCTTTAACGAGCCTTAAAAAATATCTTGCCGTTACGGCGTTGGGGTAAATTACCAAAAGCTTTTCAAAAGCCTTTAAACTTTCTTCTATCTTGCCCGAATTATAAGCGGAAATTGCCGTAAAATACAATACCGTGCAATCGTTACCTATCTCTTTTTCCAACTTTTTGAAGAGTAAATAAGCTTCTTCGTGCATTTTATTTTCGCAGCATACCGTTGCAATTTTATAAATTTCGTCGGTATTTTTTGCGTTGATAGCCAATAAACGACGGGCTATTTCTTTACTTTCTTCAAACTTTTTTTGTTCGGATTTTACCGCCGCAAGCGTGGTTAAAGCCTGAATATCGTTGGGCGAACGGGCTAAAATAGAGTTACACTCTACTTCCGCTTCGTCGCTTTTGTCCGTTATAATTTTGCACATGGCAATATAATTTCTGGCGGATAAATATTTATCGCTCTGTTCGTCTACTTTATCAAAACTTTTTATGGCGCTTTCAAAATCGCATTCGCGCATAAAATCTATTCCGTCGGAAATTTCTTTGGTATAATCGCAAAGTTTTGGCGGGTAAATTATTCTTAAAGGCGAGCGGTCTTCCTTTAAAAAGCTTTTTAAAAGCATTTCTCGCGATTCGGGGGGAATTTCGTTGCTGGCGTTTAAAAGCTTGTTGTAATAATACGCGCCATACTGTTCGTTGCCCGTATTCATATAGCAAACCGCCAAGCCTTCGTACGCGTCGGAAATATCTAAATCTTCAGCTACGTCGATAAACTTATACCAATAATTTACGCTCTTTTCAAAAATTTGCAAATCGTCGAAAATTTCGGCGTAAAGCATATACGAATCTTCGTTATTGCCGTTTAACTCCGCGTTTTTGTTTAATAGTTTTAACGCGCCTATATAGTTGTGTTCGTCCACCATTTTCGACGCCGTTGCAATAAGGCGTTTGGGACTGAAATCCATCGTTAAAGTTTTATTCATTAAAAAGCTCTTCTATATCCTTGTCGTCAAAATCGTAATCGGTGTTACAGTAATGGCAATGCACCGAAACCTTTCCCTGCTCTTTTACTATATCTAAAAGTTCGGATTTACCCACGGAAATAAGCACTTTGCTTATTTTTTTGCGTGAGCAGTTGCACTTGTATTCGGGGAAATAGGAATACACGAATTTTTGTTCCGTTTCTTCGCCGAAGAATTTTTGCATAATGCCGTTTGCGCCCAATTCCATTAATACGGGGCATACGTTTACGAAATTTTGCATAGCGTTTTCCGCCTTGTCCATGTTGGCTTGAGAAGTGCCGGGCAAAAGCTGCATAACTACGCCGCCGGCAACCACGCAATTACCATCTTCGTCGAACTGAGAGCTAATTGCAACCGCCGTGGGGATTTGCTCGCTTAAATGGAAATATTGCATTAAGTTTTCAGATACGTCGTCGCAAACGAGTTCGCAAGTGCCTACGAACGGTCTAAAAAAGCCGTCGTCGCGAACGACGGTCATATATCCGCCCTTTAATTTACCGTTTAAATTACCGTCGATATAGCCGCGGATATGTAAATTTTTATCGCCTGAAACGGAAACCGTGCCCACTTCTTTATCTGCTTTTACGGTGAGTGAAACTGCGCCGACGTCGCTTTTTAAACAGCCAGACATATACGTTGCGGCGGTTAGCATATCTGCAAGAGTTTTAGCTGCTCCGCCCTTTACGTTGTGAATTTTAATAGCGTCGTTTACAAGCTGCGTAGTGTTTAATATAGTTAAAGAAACCTGTCTATCGTATACTAAAGTTTTTAAAATTTCGTTCATAGTTTTTTACAAATAAAATTAATCCTTTCCGTTTTTTCTCCGCCCAAATGCCCTTCTACCTGCAAAACTTTAAAGCCGCTTTCTTCTAACGCGCAAATAACGTTTTGCTCTAAGTGGACGAATTGAACGTGCTGCTCGTCTTTGCGGACGTAGTTGCCTAATTCATCCTTTATAAAAAATGTTAAATCCATAATAACCTTGTCGGTATCAAACTTATTAAACCAAATATAAGTTACGTCTTCGCCGTCGTCGCAAAAAAGGTTGTTGCCCAAAATGTTTTTAAGCTTGTTTTCCGACGAAATATCAAATATAAATATTCCGCCCTTTTTTAAATTTTGAGCGACCTTTAAAAACGCCGTTTTTAGTTTTGATTGGGGGATATAGTTAAGGCAATCGTTTACGGCAACTGCAAAATCGACTTTTTTATTCAACTTTAGTTTGGTTATATCGCCAAGTAAAAATTCAGCTTTTACGCCTTTTTTAGATGCTAAAACTTTTGCTTTATTTAGCATATCTACCGATATATCCACGCCGCAAACGCCGTAACCTGCCGAGTATAGAGCGCGCGTAAAATAACCGTTGCCGCATCCTATATCAACGCCGTTTAAACCTGCGTTTAGCGATTGCAGCTTTTCAATTAAATACTGCGACCATTTTTCATAGTCGCAGTCGTAGTTTAAATATTCGAACAGACTGCCCAAAGCAGTGTAGGAATTTGACATAGCATTACCTTATCTTAATAAATTATCGGCGCTTAAGCGCTTTTTCTTTTTGCCCTTTTTAGTAGGTTCTTGAACGGGTTTTTCCCTTTCGGCAAACATTTTTTCGTATTCGGCGTAAGCCTTGTCGTTTTTATGAAGCTCGTAATAAGCAGTAACTTTATCGTCTACTTCCTTTTTAGAAAGCTTTGCCTTTAACAAGTCTTCTCTTTTAAAGTTTTTGGGAACGGCAACTAAACTTTCTTTGCCAACGGGTAAAATAGGTTTGCCTATAAGTTCGCTTTTGCCTGCGGCTAAAAGTTGCATTGCAATATCTTTTTCACTTTCTTTTTTATCGGGTTCTTGCTTTTTCTCCCCTTCCTTTTTAACCGTTTTGGGTTTTGAAGCTGGAGTTATAAATAGGTCGAACACCCATTGTGTAAAGCCCATCCAAACGACGAACACGAACGATAAGCCGAATATTGCGCATACCATAATTACTATAAAGGACATAAATCCCGAGCTGAAAAGAAGTAACAACCAAACGGGAGCAAACGCAAAAGCGGCGAAGAATATAGTGTGTACGGGCGTTGCAAAAATAAAGGTGAACGCACTTTTTAAAATTTGACCAAACCCTACTTTATAGCTTGCGCCGATTGCTATTGTCCAAAGAGCGACTATTCCTATTAAAACGGTAACTATTATTGCTGCAATTTTTGCTATGGTGGGCCACACCGCGCTATTGCCCATTGCAATAGTATACGCAGCCCAATCGCTTAAATAGCCGGTTGCAAGCACCGCCGTTAATACTATGATAACGGGAACGAGTACCTTAAAATAGCTTACTTTTACGCCGTGGAAAAAGTCTTTAATTTTAAATTCGCCACGGGTGTTTAAAAGTTTTTTAGTAGAATATACGCCGCCGGAAATACCAACGGAAGATATAAAACCGAATAAAACGATTAACGCGTTGCTTATTAAGTTAAAGCTCATTTTTAAACTTTCAGCCATACCAACAGAGCCGGGCGAAGCGGGATACGATACGCCGAAGTTGGAGTTAAAGGGGAATATAAATCCGTAGTTAGCCAAAATTAGCTGCATTGCAACTACTACGGCTACGCTGGGGATAATAAACATTAGCGCTAAAAGATTTATAGTTACTATTTTAGAGAAGTTTGATTTTGCAACTTCCCACGTATCCGCCCATTTACCTTTCTGTTCCGCAGCTTGTTTTCTTGAATAGTTTTCAAGCTCGGTATTATAAAGGGCGCTTACCTTTGAATTTTCCATTATTTAAGTCCTTAAAATAAAATTTGGATATGCGGGTAAAATTTTCCGCCGAACGCATTACATGCTTATTACAATTATAACGCAACTTTAAAAATAATTCAATTAAATTGCTTTAAAGATTGCAAATTTTCTTTACAATTACTAATAGTTGTGCTATTATTATGAAGATGAATAGAGGAGCGGATGAGCAAAAGTAACCGTACGGGCGGATTTTTAGGGAATCTTGGGCGAACGGTGAAAGGGCATCTCCGCCGAAGTGCGGAATTTTTCCCTAACTCCGCGCTGGGCGCACGGGTTAATACCTTTGCGACTGTCACGAAAGTGTTGCGCTATTTACGTTATTCCTTTAAAGTATTTTAAGGCAGCGCAACGGCGTTGCCTTTATTTTATTAATTTGCATTTTATTTTTTGGAGATTTATTATGAAAAAATTCAAAGTAGGCGTTATAGGCGCTACCGGTATGGTAGGTCAAAGATTTTTACTTTTACTTGAAAACCACCCTTGGTTTGAAGTTACCGCTCTTGCGGCTTCTTCTTCCTCTGCGGGAAAAACTTATAAAAACGCGCTTAAAAAATGGCATATGAGCGTGGCAATGCCCGAAAAGTACGCCGATATGGTAGTTTTAGACGCAACTGCCGATAAAGAAAAACTTGCAAAACATGTTGATTTCTGCTTCTGCGCTGTTAATATGAAAAAGGACGAAATTAGAGCCCTTGAATACGAATACGCAAAATTGGAATGCCCCGTAGTTTCTAATAACTCGGCTCACCGTTTTACCGACGACGTGCCTATGGTTATTCCCGAAATCAACGCCGACCATATAGAAGTTATTAAGGCTCAAAGAGAACGCCTTGGCACTAAACGCGGATTTATTGCGGTTAAATCTAACTGCTCCCTTCAATCTTACGTTCCCCTTTTACATCCCCTTAAAAAGTATGGAATTAAGTGCGCGGCAGTTACCACCTACCAAGCGATTTCCGGCGCGGGAAAAACTTTTGAAACCATGCCTGAAATAGTAGATAACATTATCCCCTATATCGGTGGCGAAGAAGAAAAGAGCGAAAAAGAACCTTTAAAAATTTGGGGTAACGTGGAAAACGGAAAAATAGTTACGGCTACCGCTCCCGTTATTACTGCACAATGTTTAAGAGTTCCCGTTTCCGACGGACATACTGCGGCGGTATTCGTTAAATTTGAAAACAAGCCCACCAAAGAAGAAATTTTAGATTGTTGGAAAAACTTTGCAGGCGAACCTCAAAAACTTAACCTTCCCTCCGCTCCCGCACAGTTTATACAATATTCGGAAGAAGATAACCGCCCCCAAGCTAAACTTGACAGAGATACCGATAAGGGTATGGCAGTTTGCGCGGGCAGACTTAGAGAAGACAATCTTTTCGATTATAAATTCGTAGGACTTTCGCACAATACTTTAAGAGGCGCGGCAGGCGGCGCAGTTTTACTTGCCGAACTTTTAGCAGCAAAAGGTTATTTTGATTAAAATTAAGCTTAAATTTTATAGGAGTTTATATGATAGGATTTTTTAACGGAACGGCTACCGCTATGATTACGCCGTTTAACGAAAACGGAATTAACTTTGCGTCTTTTGCAAAGATGATGGATTACCAAATAGAAAACGGCACGGACGTTTTGGTTATTTTGGGCACAACGGGCGAACCCGCAACCATGACCGAAGAAGAAAAAGTTGAGCTTATGCGCTTTGCAATCGCCTATAATAAGGGCAGAGTAAAAATAGTTTTCGGCACGGGCAGTAACTGCACGGAAAAGGCAATAAAAGCAAGCGTTCAAGCTGAAAAGTTGGGCGCAGACGGACTTTTAGTGGTAACCCCTTACTACAATAAATGCACCCAAAACGGTATTTACGAATATTATAAAGCGGTGTGTGCCGCAGTAAGTATCCCCGTAATAGCTTACAACGTTCCCGCAAGAACGGGAGTTAATATTTTACCTGCAACGGCAGAACGCCTTACTACGCTTTCTAACATGGCAGGCATTAAAGAAGCGTGCGGAAATATGGAACAAATTTGCGAAACTATGCGCCGTATTCGCGGCAAAATGGATTTATATTCGGGCGACGACAACCTTAACCTTCCCATGCTTGCAATAGGCGCGGCAGGGCTTATTTCGGTTGCATCAAATATTGCACCTAAAGAAGTTAAAGAAGTTTTTAACTTAATGAAAGATTGCAACTTAGCGGCGGCTAACGAACTTGAAGATAAGCTTTTACCTTTAATTGACGCGTGCTTTACCGAAGTTAATCCCATCCCCGCAAAAGCAGGTTGCAATATGATAGGATTAAACGCAGGAATTCCTAGAGCACCGTTAACCGAACTTGAAGATAAGCATAAAGTTATAATGCAAAACTGTATTAATAATTTAGGATTAAAAAGCGTATGATAAAGGTACTTTTAAGCGGTATTTGCGGCAAAATGGGCGCGAATATATTGGAATTAACCAAAAACGACGAGCAAATTAAAATAGTTGGCGGAATAGATTTAAACGACGGAAAAGTCGGCGATATACCCGTGTATTCTTGCTTTGATAAAGTGCAGGAAAAGCCCGACGTTATTATAGATTTTTCTTCACCTAAAATTATTGAAAGCGAACTGAATTACGCTAAAAAAGTAAAAGCCGCAGTAGTTTTGGCAACTACTGGCTATACCGCAGAAGATTTACAAAAAATTGAAAAAGCGAGCGAGCAAATTGCCGTGTTTAGAACGGCAAACTTTTCGCTTGGAGTAAACCTTTTAGTTAAATTAGTTAAGCAAGCCACCGCCGTTTTGGGCGAAAATTTTGATATTGAAATTATTGAAAAGCACCACAATCAAAAGGTTGACGCACCCAGCGGAACGGCTATTATGCTTGCCGACGGCGCAAACGAAGTTTTAAACGGCGAAAGAGATTATATTTACGGCAGAGAAGGTGCTTGTGGCAGACGCGGCAACGAAATTGCCATGCACGCAATTCGCGGCGGAACTATCGTTGGCGAACACGACGTTTTATTTTGCGGCGAAGATGAAATTATAACGCTTTCGCACTCGGCGCGCAGTAAAAAAGTGTTTGCGACGGGAGCGATAAAAGCGGCTAAATGGGTTGCAAATAAACCTGCGGGCAAATACGATATGACTAACGTTTTAAACTTTTAATATACGTTATTTGCCACATAGTACGCTATTAATTTAACAAAAAGCCCGACGAACTTTCCGTTCGTCGGGCTTGATTTATTATTTAAAATAAAGCGATAAATTCCTTTAACGCAAATTGAATATTAACGTTTTTAGGCAACGCTATTCCCACTCCTCTTACGGGGAGTCGTGGAGATATTTGCACTTCGAAAAGCTCTCCGCTGTTTAAAAGGTCTTGGCAATACTCTTTGGGAACGCAACCTATTCCCATGCCCTTCTTGGCAAATTTTAACATTAAGTCCCAGTTGGCAACTTCTATATCTGCGTTAAGCTGTATTCCCAACTCTTTGGTAAAGCGGTTTAAAGAGCGACGTGCAACGGTGTTATTTTCCATTAACATAAGGGGGTATTCTTGTAAATCGTTTAACGATATTACCTTATCTTTTAACTGCGAAAATTTATCGCTTGCAACGAACACGTCGTTGAGCAGTTCTACGCTTGCGGAACAAGTTATTTCTTTATCGTCTATAGGCAAGTTCAAAAAGCCCACGTCGCACTTATTATCTTTAAGTTGAGCCACGGTATCTAAGGTCGTACCCGTTAATAAAACGAATTTAACGGCGGGATATTTTTCGTTAAACTGCACTATTTTGTCGGCTAACACGTTGGCAAAAATGGAATCGGTTGCACCTATTCTTATAGTGCCCGTTGCCGTAGCTTTAAGCTCGGTTAAGTCGTTTTCGGCACTTTCTAATAAAGCCAACGCCTCTTCCACCTTTTTTACTATAAGTTTTCCGCCTTGGGAAGAAAGCTCCATACCGCGGTGAGTTCTGTTAAAAAGGGTGGTGTTAAGTTGACCTTCAAGCTGTTTTATAGCTTGCGAAACGGCGGGTTGCGATATATAAAGTTCTTCGGCGGCTTTGGTTAAACTGCCGCATTTTGCCACCGTATAAAATACTCTGTAAAGTTCTAAATTTACCATAATTTACCTTTATTTATTATTTTCCTACGCAAAATTTTGCAAACACGGTTGAAATTATTTCTTCATTTGCCGTTTCACCCGTAATTTCACCTAAAACGTCCCAGCAGTTTTTAATATCGAGCGATATTAAATCTAGGGGGAACACCCCTACACCGCCTATTGCCTGTGCTAAACTTTCCGCCGCTTTGCAAAGCGCCAAATGATGTCTTTCTTCTATAATAAAAGCCTTGTCTAAGCTTAGTCCGCCAAGCGATTTTTGCGCTAAAAGTTGCTTTAATTTGACTATACCTTCGCCCGTTTTTGCCGAAATTGCAATATCGTAATCACCAGAAGGCGTGCGCTTATCGCACTTATTGAACACCTTTATAACCGACTTATCTTTGAGCGAAGAAGTTATTTCTTCGTCGAAAGAATCGTTTTCCGTTTCGTAAACGTGAATAACTACGTCGGCGGAATTTAATATTTTTTTCGCCTTTTCAATACCCACGCTTTCAATTTCACCCGCGCGCTCACGTATGCCTGCCGTATCGGATAAATTAAACTTAACGCCGTCTATTTCCAAAACGCCTTCAACGGCGTCGCGAGTAGTGCCAGCAACGGAAGAAACTATTGCCTTATCATAACCCAAAAGCGCGTTTAAAAGGGAGCTTTTGCCCGTATTAGGCTTGCCGCAAATAGCTACCAAAACGCCCTGTTTAATTACTTTACCCCCCGAATATGCTTTAATTAAAGCGTCAAGCTCGAATAAAACGTCTTGCAATTTTTGCTTAGTATCGAAAAGTTCGGTTTCTTCTATTCCCTCTTCGGGGTAATCGATATCGGCGGCTATTCCTGCCAAAATATCGGTTAAATTATTTTGTACGCTTTTAACGGCGTTGGTAAGCTTTTCTTGATAAAGTTGGCTGCCTGCCCTAACCTCTGCCATACTTTCGGCGTTTATCATATCAATCATACCTTCGGCGGAAGAAAGAGAAAGTTTTCCGTTTAAAAAAGCGCGCTTGGTAAATTCGCCGCGGTCGGCAGGGCGAGCGCCAAGCTCGTAAGTTTTTTTAAGAACGCCGCGCGCAATTTGTACGCCGCCGTGGCAATGAAATTCTACCACGTCTTCACCCGTGAAGCTTTGGGGTCCTTTAAAATATACACACATGCCAAAATCTTCAAACCCGTTACAAATTATTTTGCCCGCGTACATCATATAGGGCGTAAAGTTTTTTACGCTAATTTTTTTAACGGGCACAAACATTTTTTCGGCAATTTTTAAGGGACTTTCGCCGCTTATTCTAATAATTGCCACGCCGCCTATTCCAGGGGCAGTTGAAATTGCAGAGATGTTTTCGTTTACCATAAAGTTAATTTTTAATCCGTTTATACTATTAATATTTTTTATACCTATAAATAAAATTTATAGCTCTTTTAAAATTATATCACACCGAACGGCTTATTGCAATTATTTAAAAGGCGTTTTTTAATATCAACTTAAAAGTATAACTACCCATACTTTCAAAATAAAAAAAGACTAACAAAATTGTCCGTTAGTCTTTTATGTCTTTTAACTTAATATGAAAAATGTTTTTAAAAATCGTCGAAAGGGTTGGAATCGGGCGGAACGTCCGTTTTATCGTTATCGTAGGGATTTTTATCACTACCGCCGAACTCGTCGAATGGACTTTCGTTTTTACCGCCGTTTTGCTGATTTTCGTAGTTTGAATAGGGATTTCTTCCCGCATAAAAACTATTATAATACTGTTGACGGTTGCGGTATTGTCTTTCCTGTTCTGCGCGGACGTATTCCATAAAGTTTACGGCTTTATTTTTTCTTACAACGTAGAACAAAACGCCCTTTATAGGGAAGAACACGCTGAGTATTGCAAAGAGCATATGCTTGCGGGGAGCGTAAGTTTTAAAGAAGGAAAATAGCAAGAATATATGCAATACTGTATATGCGAAATCTAAAATTAAAAGCACGGGGTCGGAGTATTTATAAATATACGCTGCCCAATCTAAACTTACAGGTTGACCTACTATACCCGAATATTGAAGGTAATAAAAATCGGGCATAAAATTTTCGTAGGGATAAACTTTACTAAAAGAAATGTAGTCCCAAATATAATATTCGGCTACGAAATAAACGATAAACGCCGCCGCCAAAACCACTTCTATTATGGCGGTAATTAAGGCGACCTTTTTCGTGTCGAATTTAAACACCTTGTTTTTTTGTGCGCACACGCCTATATAATAGGTACTTAAAAAGGGCACGAACGCCATCCACCTATTTTTATATCCTTCGCGCTTGGCTATAACAGTTAACGCAATAGCCTGAAAAACGAAAAATACGGCAAAACAAAGACC
>JAGAMH010000070.1 GCA_017624815.1 Clostridia bacterium | reverse complement strand
TGTCAAAGCAAGCGCCACCGACGAGAAACGTTTCCGTTTCATCACCATCTTTTAAATTATTTTACATCACGTTTTAAATAAAGTCAACTAAAAATACTTAAACGGTAAGCTTTTAAAAAAATTTTGGAGCATAAACCCTAAAACCTTAAAAATGAACGAAAAACGGGCAAAAACGCTTGTTTTTTGCCCGTTTTTGTGGTGCACCATCGGGGACTCGAACCCAGGGCCCACTGATTAAGAGTCAGTTGCTCTACCAACTGAGCTAATGGTGCAAACAAACACCCGAAGGTGTTTGCATGGTGATCCATCCGAGACTCGAACCCGGGACACCGTGATTAAAAGTCACGTGCTCTGCCAACTGAGCTAATGGACCATTTTTTGGCTGGGGTAGCTGGATTTGAACCAACGAATGACGGAATCAAAATCCGTTGCCTTACCGCTTGGCGATACCCCAATATATAACGCGCTTTTGCGCGGATTTGTTTTTTATGGGGCGGGCGACAAGTTTCGAACCTGCTACCTTCAGAGCCACAATCTGACGCTCTACCGATTGAGCTACGCCCGCCAGAAAAGTGGCGCGCCTGAAGAGATTCGAACTCCTGACACACGGCTTAGAAGGCCGTTGCTCTATCCAACTGAGCTACAGGCGCAAACCTAAACGTTTGCGTTTAATAGTTTTGCTTTGGTTTAGCTTGTTTGGAGCGGGTGATGGGAATCGGACCCACGCAACCAGCTTGGAAGGCTAGTGTTCTACCATTGAACTACACCCGCATTGTAACGTAAAATAAGGTGTTACGAGCCTACGCAACAACTCAATGCTAAAAGATTATAACAAATACATTTTTTTATGTCAACTCAATTTTAAGCGAATTTACATTATTTTTGTAAATTTTTGTTATTAACAATTTATCACCAATTGTTGCGTTTTTTTATCATTTTTTATTATTTTATTGTAAATTAGTTTAATTTAAGCCCGTTTTTACTGTAAATAAACGAAAAACGGAAAGGGCTATTATTTTAGCCGAATCTTCCGTTCACGTAATCTTCCGTTGCCTTATGCTTGGGATTTGAAAAAATAGTTTTAGTATTATCCATCTCTACCATTTCGCCAAGTAAAAAGTACGCCGTTTTATCTGCTATTCTAAACGCCTGCTGCATATTATGCGTTACCATTATTAAGGTAATTTCCCTTTTAAGCTCTAAGCAAAGCTCTTCTATTTTACCCGTAGAAATGGGATCTAACGCCGAAGTAGGTTCGTCCATTAACAGTATTTGCGGTTCTACCGCCAACGCCCTTGCAATACACAAGCGTTGTTGTTGACCGCCCGAAAGCCCTAACGCGGACTTGTTTAACCTATTTTTAACCTCGTCCCACATTGCCGCTTGTTTTAGCGATTTTTCCACTATTGCGTCTAACGTGCCCTTACTTTTTATTCCAAACGTGCGCGGACCGTAGGCAACGTTGTCGTAAACGCTCATTGCTAACGGGTTGGGGCGTTGAAAAACCATTCCCACGTTCTTTCTAAGCGTAGCTAAATCTAACTTTTTATCGTAAACGTTGGTGTTACCAACCGTAATTTCGCCCGTAATTTTGCAACCTTCTACCAAGTCGTTCATTCTGTTTATCGATTTTATAAGAGTAGATTTTCCGCATCCGGAAGGTCCTATCAGGGCGGTAAGCTCCCGTTCGGGAAACTGCATATTTATATTTTTTAGGGCGTGGAACGAGCCGTAGTAAAGGTTCATATTTTTAACGGTAACGGCAACGCCTCCGCTCATATCAAATTTATTTATAACTTTCATTTTACACCTTTTTCTTAAAGAATTTTTCAACTAACGTTACGGCTATATTAATTATAATTACGAATATCATAAGCACCGCCGCTGTAGCGTAACAGTTATCTATTTGCAAGCCTTCGCTCATAAATTTATACATCATAACGGCAAAAGTAGACCCTGCCGAACCGTAACCCGAAGGCATTGTAGATACCGAACCCGCCGTGTAAATAAGCGCGGCACTTTCTCCCACTATTCTGCCTATCGACAAAATTATTGAAGTTATAACACCCGAAACGGCTTGGGGTAAAACTACGCAAAATATCGTTCTAACTTTGCTTGCACCCAAAGCCAAGCTCGCCTCTCTCATACTGTCGGGAACTTCGGAAAGGCTTTGTTCGGTAGCCCTTATAATAGTGGGCAATATTATAAGCGAAAGCGTTATACCGCCGTTTAAAAGGCTGTATCCCATACCCAAAATTTCGCCGAAGAAAATTGCGCCGAAAAGCCCGAACACTATAGACGGAATGCCTGCTAAAGTATCTATAAAAAGTCTTATAATTTTCACGAATTTACTGCCGCGTTTTGCGTATTCGGTAAGGTATATTGCCGCACCAATACCCAAAGGCAACGCAATTAATAAAGCTAAGAGCACTAACATTCCCGTAGATACGAACGCGGGTAGTAGCGTAGTTTTTCTGTTGCCGCTTTGCCCGAATAAAAACTCTATACTTATATTAGAAATTCCGTTTGCAAGCACGAACGCTATTAAAAATATTAAAATTGCTGCAACTATTACGGCAACTACGCAAGAGATTATCCATAACGCGTCTTGTGCGCTACCCGTTTTATGATAGCTGAATTTTGAAATTGCGCCCTCGCTTTCTTTTAGTTTTCTTGAAAACATTCTGTTGCCCGAAATTTTATCGTTCTTTTTAATTGCCCATAATGCGAGATTTATAATTAAAATAAATAGCAATAAAACGAATCCCGTTGCTATAAGTGCCTGACGGTGCAAGCCCGTGGAATAGCCGAACTCTTGCACGATATTAGAAGTTAGCGACTTTACGGGAACAAACAGCCCCGTGGGAAAATTGGCTTGATTTCCAAGTAATAACTGCACCGCCATAGTTTCGCCTACCGCTCTGCCTATCCCCAAAACGAAGGCGGCAATAACGCCGTTTTTAGCCGCAGGCAAACACACCTTAAACACCGTTTGGTTTTTCGTGCAGCCCAAAGCCAAAGCCCCCTCGTAATAGTTCATTGGCACGGATTCTAAACTGTTTTTTACGAGCGAAGTTACGGTGGGTAAAATCATTATGGCTAAAATAACCGAGCTTAAAAGTAACCCCGAAGACGAACCTAAACCAAACGCCTTTTCAAACGCAGGTTTAAGCATTACCAACCCAAAGTAGCCGAATATTAAAGAAGGTATTCCCGAAAGCAGATTTATTACTTGAACGTATATCCCTTTTAGGCGTTTGGGGCAGTAATATACCATATACACCGCAGTAAAAACGGCAAGTGTTCCGCCCAAGGCAACGGATATTAGCGTTAATACCGTGCTAGTTAAAATCATGGGCAAAATGCCGAATTTACCCGCGCTTGCATACCATTCCGTTCCGAATATGAAATTGAAAAATCCGATATCTTTAAAGGCGGGTAAGCTTGCCAAAAATATATATAGTATAATGGCGAAAACGGCTATTATAGAAAACGCGGCAAAGCCTATAAAAACGCCTTTTGCTACCTTTTCTTTATTGAGCGCAGCCCTTATCCCTTCCTTTAAAGATTTATTTTTTACCGCCTGCATACTTTACGCCGCTACGTAATCTTGTATTGCAATATAGCCTTGGCTTTCTGCAATATACTGCCCTGCGGGGCTTAAAATAAAGTTGATAAACTCTTTTGCTGCGGCGGATAAAAGCTCTTCACTTCTATAAACGATATTAAAGGGACGGGAAAGTTTATAACTGCCGTTTTTAACGTTTTCCACCGTTGCGGCAACGCCTTCAAAGTCGAGCGCTTTTACCGTTTCGTCGAGCGAGCCCATGGAAATATACCCTGTTAAATTACCTGACGAATTGCCCGCAATCGCCGACTTTACCGCGCCCGTATTGTTTTGAATATCCACGCAGTTTGCAAAATTTGAATGCTCTTTTAAAAAGTCTTCAAGCTTAGCGCCGTCGTCGTTTTTAATTAATCCGTCGAATGCGTCGCGCGTGCCCGAGCCGTCTTCACGCGAAATTGCATTGGTAATATTGCCGATTGAAACGCCGTTTGCATATAAATTGTAAATTTGCGAAGAAGTAACGCTACCTATACTGCAAGCGTTATTTACGACGAGCGCAACTCCGTCTTTACATATAGTTTTTTGCACCACGCCCGCTTCCGATTGCTTTAAATTGCGCGAAGCCATGCCAAAATCGTTTTTGCCGTCTATTGCGTCTTTAACGCCCGTGCCCGAATCCGAAGTTTGTATAGTAATTTTAATATCTTCGTTAAGTACTTCGTAAACGGCGGCGAGCCTTTCCATTAATGGCGTTACCGAAGAAGAGCCGGAAATTACAAGTTCCGTTTTTCCATCGTCGGCAGACGCGCACCCCACGAACCCAAAGGCAAAACTTGCCCCTACTGCAATCGTAGCCAAAGCAGCTACAACTTTTTTAAAATGCTTTTTCATAAATAAATTTCTCCTTTTTACTTTTAGTTTTCGTCTTTCGACAGCTTAATAATAACTAAAACTTGTAAAAAATTATTACCGTATTTTGTAAAAAGGTAGTAAAAAAGAGTGTCGCCTTAATTTGGCAGCACTCTTATTATGTGCAATATTTTATTTTTTGCCCGACGTAAGCGTTTTTAACTTTCTCGGCGGCTTTTCGCTGTTGTGTAAAATGGCGATAATCGACGTGTAGAACATAGTGGGGAAAATATAGAAAATATGATTATCGAAAAATCCCATAATTATAAGCCCTAAAATAACCAAAGCGAGCGTCGTTCTTTCTGTGGTAGGTCTGCGGAAGAAAACGATAACCGTTTGAATACGGTGAATTCCGTAAGTGAGCAAACCCAAAATTCCGCAAGCGCCAAGCATTTGGAAAACGCTATTATGATACATTTCGGGAATAAGGGCAATTCCAACAAAGCCGGGGTCTTCTGCAAGCTGTACGTACCAACCGCCGCCAAACACGGGATTTGCCTTAAACGCCTGAATAGCCATATCAATAAGCCCCGTTCTTCCGTTACCCGTAAATTCGCCTTCGGTATTAACGAGGGATTCTATCATATTATTTAAAAATTTAACTATCTCTTCGCTAAATATAGTAATAACTATAAGGGCGGAAATAATAGTTACCACCGCAATAGATAAATTTATCCAACGGTTTTTGCCTTTAAAAATTAAAACGGCGTAGCTTATTACGTAAATAACGGCTATTGCCAACATACTTTGACGGCTTGCCGTTAACACGGTTGCCAAAACGATAACTATGGAATATAACGTAAGCACCCAGCCCCATTTATATTTTCCTGCAAGATACAATATAAAGGGTACGCAAGACACGAAAAACATTCCTATCGTATTCCATTGTCCCCACCCGAAAAAGAGCGATTCTTTATGGATGTTAAAGTCGTTAATAATATTAGGGGTGGTTAGATAAACTACGGCAAGCTCTATTAAAAGCATAAAGCTTAACGCTAAAAAGGAAAAGGCTATTCTTTTATAGTTTTCTTCGGTAATTTTTACGTTAGAGGAAATAAGCACGAAAAATCCAAAGTGGAATACCGTCATTAAAAGCCCGTATAAAAGGTGTTTAGCCGAATAATCGTCGTCGAAAAATCCGCTACACATAAACGCGAGGGAAAGCGCAACGTACCCCCAAAACATAGGCGTGAATTTAACTTGTTTATTTTTAACGTTTAAAACTACTCTGTAAATTAAGGCGGCGGCAATTACCGTTGCTATTATGCCTATTACCGTTAAAACGGCGGGGTGAGAATAATAATTCGTGCCCGTACCTAAAGGCGACGGCGAGTTTTTAACGGAAATCATACATCCGCTAAAAAGTGCTATTCCAATAATAGGGGTTAAATCTTCTAAAAGCAATAACGCCGCAACGGCTGTTACGCCTATGTATAAGAAGGTTACAACGTCTAACCCCAAATAATAGCATATTAATTCTACGGCGGCGGTAATAAAGGGGAATTTATAGGATAATAATAACCTTTTAATCCACTCGGCTGCCTTGCCGTTTTTTGCCTTTAATAAAATATCCTTCATAAATACCTTAATAGTACGTGCTTTAAAAATGCAAAAACTTTGCATTATACTAAATAACAGTATACTATTAATTATTTTTTTTGTCAATTATTAAATTAGGGCAATTGCCGTTTAGCAAATTTTATATATTGCCCGCAATTTATTGCTTTTTGCCATTTTTTATATTAAAATATAAACGGTATTATTATGAAAAAACTTTTAAACTTATTAAAAAACAACTTAAACGTTTGCGTTTATGGCGCGTTCTTAGTAATTGAGTTGGCGTTTTTTATAACCTTCGTAAGCTTGGACGCATTGGGCAATAATCTTTCGGTTAGCACCAACGTTAAATTTTTTAGCATTTTACTGTGTTTTGCGCTTTCCGCCTACCAGTTTTACCGCTTTGGCAACGACGGTTCGGCAATTTTTATCGCATTTTTAATAACTGCCGTAGCCGACACTTTTTTACTCGTTTTAGAATCGTATACCCTTGGAATAACAACCTTTATATTTGCACAGCTAATATATTTTGCCCGTATTTATTTAACTATAGGCAAAAAGCCTATAATTTCAGTTATTTCGCGCATATGTGCCGTTGTAATTGCCATTATAATACTTGCAAAATACGAAAGTTTAACCTTTTTAACGGCGGCAACCAGTTTTTATTTTATAAACCTTTTAGCAAACTTTGTAGATAGTTTTTTACTTATTAAAATAAATAGGCAATACGCTATTTTCACCCTTGGACTTTTGCTTTTCATTTGTTGCGACGTTTGCGTGGGCCTTATGAATTTTGAAGAAGTTTTAGGCGTTGAAATTCCCCACTCCCTTTTCGTTTTTGCTGATATAGCCGCTTGGATTTTTTATCTTCCTTCTCAAGTTTTAATCGTACTATCGGCAAGAAAGGCCGTTTACAAAACGCGTAACGGCGCTTTAAAGGACGTTAACGATAGCGAAGGCGGTGTTTATGAAGGATAGAATAATTACTATTTTATTTTGCGTTGCCTTAGTTTTGTTAGTTATAACCTTATCGATAGGCTTACCTATATACTGCAGATTTTTTTACTATATCCAAATAAATACGCTAAATTTAGTGCAAGAAACGGGCGGAAAATATAATTACGCTCAAATTAAGGCGGCTTACGACGAAGTTTTAAACTACTTAACCTTACCTTGGTGTGAATTCGGCACGGGTGAAATGGCTCACTCTGAAAGCGGAGCGGCACACTTTGCCGACTGTAAAAAATTATTTAATTTAAACCTTATTATAATGCTTTGTTCAGCGGCAGTAGTTGCGGGCGTTTTAATTGCAAAAAAGTTTAAAAAAATAAAGCTTACTACCTTCTTTAACAGGGGCGCAACCTTTTGGTCGGGCGTAAGCGTATTTGCACTTATATTTATAATTGCAATTTTAGTACTTACGGTAGATTTTAATAAAGCGTTTAAAATCTTCCATACGATATTTTTCCCCGGCAAAACCAACTGGGTATTTAACCCGCGCACGGACGAAATTATTTTGGTTATGCCACAACGCTTTTTTATGAACTGTGCAATATTTATCGCCGTGGGGATTTTCACCTTTTCTTCAGCGCTTATCGCCGCCGATTTTTTAATACCTTACGTAAAAAAAAGGCGAGCAAAAACCGCAAATTAATTTAATAGCGCAATCCAAAACGCCCCTAAACGGGCTAAAATTATAAATTAACCCCATAATATATTAAAATGAAGCGGAGAGCAAACGTTTGCTCTCCGCTTAAATTCTATTTAAATTTTACTATAAATTCGCTACCTTCTAAAAGCTTTGAATACACTTGAATTTCCCACCCAGATATATTGCATATTTTTTTAACTACGGCAAGTCCTAAGCCAAACCCGCCGTATTTGCCGCTATGCGATTTATCCACGGTAAAAAAGCGAGAAAATATTTTATCTAAATTTTCTTTTGCAATGCCAACACCCGTATCTTTAACTGACAACGTATTGTTTGTAAGCGTTATAGTAACCGTTCCGCCATCCTTATTATAGCGCACGGCGTTTCTAATTAAGTTGCCTACAACCTCGTTTACACGCTCTTGGCGAGAAAAAACTTTTACACCTTCGCTTATATTTTCTATAAAAGTAATTTGCCTTAACTCCGCCTCCACCCTTAACACGTTTAAAGTTTCCTTTACGCTTTTAGAAAGGTCAATCTCGTAAGAAGGCAAATCGTCGTTAGAAAGTTCGTTATAGTTTATAATTCTTGCAATTAAGTTAGAAAGCCTTTCGCTTTGCCCAACTATAGTTTTATAGGCAAGCGCCGTTTGCTCTTCGTTTAGCATGCCCGAAGCTAAAAGCTCGGAATACCCCTTTATTGCAGTTAGCGGCGTGTTCATTTCGTGCGTTACGTTGGCAATAAATTCGTCTTTAGAATTCTGCGTTTTTACCACCAACTCTTTTTCCGTTTTTATTTGATTAAGCTGTTTTTCTATGCTTAAATTTCGCTCGTTTAAAATGCGAACT
>JAGAMH010000069.1 GCA_017624815.1 Clostridia bacterium | reverse complement strand
GTAGTTTACGCATTCTTTAGTGGGAGTACCGCTTATAATACCATCGGAAGAAAGGGTAAGTCCTTCAGGCAACAAGCTTGCATCTGCAAGCGAATAAGTAACTTCGGGGAATTTTGCAATTTCTTCTTCAGTTGCGTCGGGTTTTTCAATTTTAGCTTCCGCTACCGACGCGCTATACTCTACTTTTATGCTTGCTTCTGGTAATAGTGCAGACTGAGGAGCGTATACTATTGCGCCCGACGAGTTTATAATACTCAACGCAAAGGAAGATTCTCTAGTGTCGTCCGCGAAAGTCGCAACTACTTTAAAGCCGTGATAAGTAGTTTCTTCAACGGGCGTACCTACTATATCGCCGTTAGGCATTAACTGTAAGCCTTCGGGCAAGGTGCTGCCTTCTGCAAGGGTATAAACTATTTCGGATTCGTCCACGTTGGGATAAATTTCGTCGTTAATTTTTGCCGTAGCAACGCTTGCCGTATAGCTTAAGTTTACTACTGCAGTTTTAAGAGCCGCCGTTTCGTAAGATATAAGCGCACGGGGTTTGGTGGGACGAGAACCGGTGTTCATTGCCATACTGTTCGCGTGCGAATATAATACGCCTTGAGCTGCTTTTCTTAACGCTGCTACGGTAGTTGCCGTACCTTTGTTAAAGTTAACCGAGCCAGTACCTAAAGCAAGGTTGCCGCCCGCACGGATCATCATATCGCCGTTAGACCAAGTGCCGTGAGCATAGGAGTCGGTTACTACGTTACCGTTAAAGCCCCATTCGTTTCTAAGAATTTCGGTTAAGAGTTCGTAAGAACCGCCCGCCCATTGCGTACCTATTTTATTGAGCGAAGACATCATTGCCATAGTTCCGCCTTCGGTTACGCAAAGTTCGAAAGGTCTAATATAAATTTCACGCATAGATTGTTCATCGAGCCAAGTAAGTAAACCGCAACGGTTAGATTCTTGGTCGTTTACGCCAAAGTGCTTAACGTAGCACATAAGACCTTTTGATTGAGCGCCATCTATGCACGAAGCTGCCATTAAGCCTGCTAATACGCCGTCTTCGGAATAATATTCAAAGTTTCTGCCCGAGAAGGGTGAACGGTGAATATTAACTGCGGGAGCGTACCAGAAAGGAATTTTAGAATAAGCCGAGCCGTTGCCCCAAAGAGCTTCGTTACCCATACCTATACCCTTTTCACGGGCAAGTTCTTTATTCCAAGTGGAAGCAAGAACGGTTTCGCCGCACCAAGTTGAATACGTTCCGGAAGGAGCGCCGTATAACCAACCTGCAGGACCGTCTGCGTTGGGAACTCTGGTTATGCCCAAAGTGCCGTAATCTTGACCGGACGCATAGCTGCCCTTTAAAGCAATTGCTTCTAACTGAGCAACCGTTAATTGGTCCATGAAAAGATCCCACTTTTCGTCGTCGTAATCAACGCCAACTAAGTCTTGAAGAACTAAGTTGTTCTTTGCACCCGTGGTAGGCATTTCGGTGGTGTACCAAGGATCTTCGGGATTATCGGATAAGCCCCAAGTTTCCAAACCGTCGAAAACCATATCGGAAGCTTCAATTCTAAACGCCGTTTTGGGGAACGTGCCTTTAAAATCGGAACGGGACATATAGCCTACGCCGTCCATTGCGCCTTCGTCGGTTAAAAGATAGTTACTTACTTCGTCAAAACGGTTTTCAATTTTATTGCCAGTTTGGTCGGAAGTTTCGTATTTAACAGTTTCTGCTACCTTGAAGGGGATTTCCGCTTTTACGGTATGAGCGTCGCTCATAACTTTTAATTGATAGTCGCCAGCTTCTAATTCGTAACCTTTAAAGCCGTTTTCGTTTGCGTCGCTCCAGTCGTAGGAAGATAAATCGCGAACGTCCATGGTAACGGTTACGGTATCAGATTCACCGGGTTGAATAAGGTCGGTTTTTTCAAATCCGCCTAATACTACGTGAGCTTTTTCAATGCCCTTATCGTAGTAAGGAGCGGTAAAGTAAAGTTCTACTACTTCTTTACCTGCAACCGAGCCGGTGTTGGTAACTTTTACTTCTACGCTAACTTTACCTTCGGTATCCGTTAAAGTAGGAGCTTCGCCGTCGGTTAACGCAGGGTTAGAACTTAATACTTCCCAAGTAAAGTTGGTGTAAGAAAGGCCGTAGCCTATAGGGTATACTACGTGAGCGTTATACCAGTTATCCCACGAAGTAGTACTAGTGCCGTTAATTGCGGGGTTGGTAGTACCGTCGGCAGTATACGCTCCGTTGCCTTCGGTAAAGCCGCGCGTTTCGTAATAACGGTAACCCATGTAAATACCTTCTTTATAGATTACGTAGTTATTTACGTAGCCACCGCCGCCGTTGCCGCCAATACCGGGCTTGTTGGAATATTGGTTGCCCTTATTTGCAGAGCCGCATTCCATCATATTGTTAGCAAAGTTCATCCAAACGGGGTCTTGCTTGAAGTCGCGCGCCCAAGTATCAACCGTTTTACCGCTGGGGTTAATTTCGCCTTTAAGCGCCTTTGCAACGGCTACGTTACCAGATGAACCGGGGTAACCCATCCAAATTGCGCCCTTAATATTTTCGTGATAGCCATAATGGCCGGGGTCGTCTAAAAATCCTACTTCAAACTGCGAACCGGTGTTTAAAAGCACTATAACTTTATCGAATTTTTCGCCTAAGTATTTTAAAAGGTCGCTTTCGTTTTGGTCGAGTTGTAAATAGTGGTCGTCTTTAGATCTTGCGCCGGGAACAAGTTGAGTTGCGTCCGTTCCCCACGTAGAATAGTTACTGCCGTTCCACATCATAGTTCTGGGAAGGTCGAAACCTTCGCCCGAAATACGGCTAAATACTACTAAAGCTGCGTCGGAGTAATCTTTATAAGTTGCTTCTACGTCTTCGGTATAATTTGCTACGGGAGTTTCGCCCGTGTTATAGCCGGCAGAAACTTGACCGTTGCCGGGAGCCTTTCCGCGTCCGCTGCCCGATTTTGCGTTATCCTTATAGAAGTTTACGAGCGTAGGGTTAACGCTAAAGCCTTCTTGCTGTAAAGCGTCGATAAATCCCGTTACGGGAACACCGCCGCCCGCACCCGAGCCAGAACCGCCCGATAAAACGCTTATGGAGTTTTTACCGAATACGGATACCTTGGGAGCTTCGCCTAAAGGAAGGGCGTTATCTTCGTTTTTAAGAAGTACTAAACCTTCGCCTTCTATCTCTTCGTTTAATTCTCTGTTTGATGCTAAAACTTCTTCTCTCGTGTTAAAGTCGGAGTTAAAGTAGTTGCCGTAAGTTGCCGTGCTAGGAATGTAAGAGGCTGCCGAAGCGCCCAAAGTACTTCCAACGAACGACGTAGCAAGTAAAGTTGCCACGGCAGCGCTGAATATTATTTTAACTCTGTTTTTAATTTTTTTCATATTACGCTACCTCCCCTTCGTAACCGAGTACGTTGTTATAAGTAAGCAATACGCTGAAGTTATGAGGATAGTACGTACCCGTACCTTCTACGGTGGTTTTTCTTACGCTGAAATAGAATTGACCGTCGTTAGCCGTGCGGGGTACTTTAATTGCAACCACTACTACGTCGCCGATTTGTTCGTGAACGGCAGTTGCGTAATAAGTGTTCGTGCCCTTAGTCGGGTCTGCGTCCGTACCAACGCAAATATCTATTTTACTTAAGAAATCGCCCGAAGTTGCGTTGTTAATTACACGCGCGTAAATAATGGTGTAAGGGTTATTTTCGTCGTATGCGGGCATGTTAGAAATTTTGGTTACGCGAGCTGCGGGATTGCTTTCAGAAACGTTTGTAAATTGCGCGCCGTAAATTGCGTAAGTCATAAGACCTAATTTTTCGTTATACAAACGTTCTCTTGCCCAACCGTTAATTTTAACGTCGTAAGAAGCTTCTAACTTAACGATTTCCGCTTTGCCTGAAACGGATAAAAGAGGGTCGCCTTCGGGGTACATAGGCGCTGCGCCCAATACCATGTCTACGTTGAACGTGCCGCTGCCGGATGCAATAGTTTCACGCAACGCAACGCCCATCCAAGGCGCACTAATACCTAAGCCGCCCGTAAAGTATTTGGTAACCGTTTTGCCTGCAGGTACTTTTACGTAGCCCGAAGTACAAATATTGCCGTAATAGGTTGCGTAAAGTTCTAACGTTACGTCGTAAGAGCCGCGGTTTTTAAATATAGCCTTCATGGTGTTCGTACCCGAAGTTATGGTATCCAAATACGAGCCTTGAATATTTTCAGGGGTATCGGTGATTGCCGATTCGCCTGCAGTAAAGGTTAATCTGTAACCGGAAAGGCCTTCTAAATCGGGATCTTCCGATTCACCTTCGGGAACGCCTGTGGTTATAACCTTAGAGCCTTTGCTAGCATCCCAATATCTACTGGGATTCACCTTTAATATGGTAGGAGTTAACTTGGAATAGTTTGCCCAAACGGTGTAAGTTTCGCCGGGCATATTGAATTCGTATTCACCTATTCCCATTTCGCCTACGCGGTTGTTCCTAACGCCTTCGTCCCAACCAACGAAAATTTCGCCTGCGGGAGCTTCAAGCGCAGTAACTTTTATAGGAGTATCGTATCTTACGGGATAAGAAACGATATTGTGTTCTACGTCTGTTCCGTCTTCGGTGTTGCCAATAACTTCGCCTTCGGCTTTTTCACCGTCGATTTCCACGGTTGCGCCTACTACGTTGAGCTGATAGAGCTTGCTAACGTATTTAGCGGTTACTTCTACGTTTGCGGGAGGCATTTTAAAGGTATTGCCGTTTACCCATAAGCCGTTTACGTTAAATCTCCATTCAACGAAATCTTTATGTTCGGGAATAATCGCCGATAAAGTTACGTAATCGCCTTTAGCTGCTTCGGTAACGTTTGCAACGCCGCCGTTAACGGTTATAGTATAAGTTTTTTTAGTGCCGTAAGCATTACCTACTATTAACACTATAGTATGTACTTTGTCGCCTGCTTGAGCGGTTATTACCGTTTCGCCTTCAGATAAAAGCTTAACTTTACCCAAAGAATTTATAGTTGCAACTTTTTTGTTGCTACTCGAATAAGTAACCGTTCCGTCAGCTTGCGCGTCTTTTACTACGTCTGCGCTAAGCTGTATTTCTTCGATTGATTTATCAACGGAAAGAGTTCCTTCTATGCTCTTGTCGTTATGCTTTAAAGTTACCGATTGAACTTTATAAACGGCTGCAGGAGGATTTACGGGGGTTTCTGCCGTTAAACAACCTGCAAAAGAGAAAACGCTTACAATCATTATTAAAGCCATAACTAAAGAAGTTATTTTGGTCCTTATCTTCATTTTGCCTCCTAATATAATCGTTTTAACGAAGCGTTCACCATAATAAGCGAACGCTTCGTTTAAGATTACGATACTAACTTAATTTTAGTTTAAAGGTTGGAAAGTTCCGCCTTCGGGATATTCCGTATCCGTAGAGAAATCTCCGCCGCTAGATGCGTGGCCGGGGCACTTTCCTGCGCATACGCTTTCGGTACATTCGCTATCTTCGCACTTACCGCAAATTTCGCACTTGCTAGTGCAAGTTACGGGAATTTCTACGGGAGCTTGAATTTCGCTTTCGCAAGCTTCGTCGCTAAATAACTTGTTGCAGTTTTCGCAAGTCCAGTATGCTTCGTAACCTGCTTCGCTACAAGTTGCTGCTTTTGCTTCCGTTTTTACGGGTGCGTGTCCAAGTG
>JAGAMH010000068.1 GCA_017624815.1 Clostridia bacterium | reverse complement strand
ATAATATACCATACATTCGTTTAAAATGCAAGAAAATAACGTGAAATATTTTTTTATAAGCTTTTACGCTATTTGCTTTTTAATTTGCTTGATTTTTGCGCTAAAAGCAAGTAAAATTATATTGACTAAATATAAGAGGTATTTTTATGGAACAAATATCAGGCGTTATTAACGAAAGCTGCATACCTTACTCCGAATTTAAAAACAACGTGGGTAAAGTCGTTTCCATTAAAGGCGCTATTCATAATATCAGAGATATGTCTGACTTTGCTTTTATTATCGTAAGAACGGCAAGGGAACTTATCCAATGCGTTTATTCTCCTGAATTTTCCGAATATAGAAAGGACGAAAACGTAGTTGAACAAGCTGCGGCTAAACTTACGGGATTAGTTGTTAAAAGTGAAACGCGCGATGGTAGCGAAAGATACGAATTGCAAATTCACAATATAGAAATTTTATCTAAACCCGTTGCTATTCCTCCCGTAGTAATTTCTAAAAAGCAAATTAACTGCGACTTATCCGTCAACTTGGATAACCGCCCCGTTACTTTGCGTAACCCCAAGGAAAGAGCTATTTTTAAAATTCAAGAAGGTATTCAACGCGGATTTAGAGAATATTTAACTACTCAAGGCTTTACCGAAGTTCATACCCCTAAAATTAACTTTGCGGGCGCAGAAGGCGGCACGAACGTATTTAACCTTGATTATTTTGGAAAAAAGGTTTACCTTGCGCAAAGCCCTCAGCTTTATAAGCAAGCGTTAGTTCCCGTATACGAAAGGGTATTTGAAATTGCACCCGTATTCCGTGCGGAACATCACGATACGTCGCGCCATTTAAACGAGTATATTTCAATGGACTTTGAAATGGGTTACATTGAAAGCTTTACCGATATAATGAATATGGAAACGGGCGTTTTAAAATATATTATGAACCTTTTAAAAACGGAATACGCACCCGAAATTGACCTTTTAAAAGTAGTAGTACCCGAAATTGACACTATTCCTTGCATCCGTTTTAAAGACGCTAAAGAACTTTGCGTTAAAAAGCTTAAAAACATTACCGATATGAAGGACTTTGAACCTGAAGAAGAAGCCTTTTTAGGTAAGTGGGCTAAACAGCAATATAATTCCGACTTCTTGTTCGTTACCCACTATTTAAGCAAAAAACGTCCCTTCTATACCATGGACGACCCCGAAGATCCCGAAGTTACTTTATCTTTCGACTTGTTGTTTAGAGGTATAGAAATTACGTCGGGCGGACAGCGTGTACACGATTACGATATGCAAGTTGAAAAAATGAAAAAGCTTGGCATGAACCCCGAAGAATTTGAAACCTATTTAATGTTGCACAAGTACGGCGCACCCCCTCACGGCGGATTAGGTTTAGGCTTGGAAAGACTTACCATGCACCTTTTGGGCTTTAAAAACGTTAGAAACGCTGCAATGTTCCCCAGAGATATTAACAGAGTTAGCCCTTAACTTAAAATTAAAAAATTACGGCGGACGCTATTTTGCGCCCGCCTTTTTTACTACTTTTTACTGTTTTTATACATAATTAAAGATACATTGTTAAGTATTTTAACCGATTTTGGGTTAATTTTTTTAACCTTTAACGATAAATATTACTTTCTGCCGTATTAACACCGAATTCAAACGAACGGGCACGCGTTTTTATATAAAATAATGGCGCAATGATAATTGATATCACTACGCCAAACAATAGGTGGTTATTTTTTATTCGTTTACTTCGTACGCGCGCGGCGTTGAGTATAAATCGAATTCTTCGTCTATATCGAAATCGTTATCTTCGTCGAATGCGGCAAGCTTAGATACGGAAACTTCGTAAGCCGTCATAGTTATAAAACTTTCGTCTTCTTGTTTCTTTTGGTATTCTCTGCTTTGAATTCTGCCCGACAGCGCTACCTTATCCCCTACCGATAAGTTTTTTACGAAGCGGGCGTTTCTTCCCCAAGCTATTGCGGGAATATAGTCGGATTTGTTATAAGAGCGGTTTACAGCAATAAGCAAATCTGCAATTTCTCTATTAAAAGGCGTAGTTCGGTATACGGGCGGCTTGCATATATACCCAGATAAAACTATACTGTTGGGATTTTTGCAAGGCTGAACTTCTAAAAGTTCGCGAATAAATACCGTTAACATTAATCGCGATTTGCCGTTTTCTATTTTATTATAAGAACGGAATTGCCCCAACGCGCAAATATATTCGCCCATTTTTAAATTTTCTGACATAATCCGTTCTGAAACGGTTACCGGTAGTATATCTGCCTGCCCCGAAAGGCGCATAACTTTAACGTAAAATTCGTAAAAACCTTCGCCGAAAACCTCGTGCGAGAATTCGGCGTTGCTTATTATTTCGCCGAATAAATAAACTTTGTTGTTTTTCTCTAAATTGTAGTTCATGTTTGCCTCCAAAACGTATTTCGAATTTTATTTTGCTATTCGTTGTTTGCCCGTGCCGTCTATAAAATAATTTTCGCGCAAAATGAGTTCGCCTATAGGCACGAATTTATATCCTCGGTTTTTAAGCGTTTGAAAAATTATGGGAAGTGCTTCTGCCGTGTGCAGTCCGTTGTTGTGCATTAATATAATAGAGCCGTTTTGCACCTTGTTAATTATGCGCATAGCGATATCGCCCGAAGATAAATTTTTCCAGTCTAAACTGTCTACGTCCCATTGTATAGTGTAATAACCTTGCTCCGACGCAGTTTTTATAAGCTCGTCGTCGTAATCGCCGAACGGTGCGCGGAAAAGCTCTACCTTTTTGCCAGTTATATCCGTTATAGCCTTTGAAGATGACGCAAGCTCTTTTTTAATTTCTTCCGCCGTTTGCTTAGACATTTTTGAATGGGTTGCCGAGTGAGTACCTATTTCGTGTCCGTTTTCGGATATTTTTTTAACGTAGTCGGGGTATTTTTCCGTCCAAAACTCTACCATAAAAAAAGTTGCTTTTATTTGGTTTTGTTCTAAATTTTTTAAAATGGAGTCGGTGTGGTCCGTACCCCAAGCGCAATCGAAAGATATTGATATAACTTTACTTTCTTTTTCAACGCAATATATGGGCAAAAGTTTAGTAGTATTGCCAAAGAATACGGCGTGCGCACCCGTTTTATTTACGGTTAAAACTAATACCGCACCAACTGCTATTGCCAAAAGAAAGGTTGCTACCGATTTAAGTTTATAAGTTTTTGCAAGTTGCATATAAAATAATACCACTTAAAAGTTTTTATTTTTTGACGAATTTAGTCTATTTTTGTGTTTTTTTAAAGAAACTAAATCTAACTGTTTATATAACTTATTCAACGCAAAAGCATTTTATGATAAATAAAAAACCGCCGAGCAAACGCTCTGCGGTTTTTATAAATTATATTAATTTTCAACTTGAAATTATTTTAGAAATTTGTTCAATTGCCTTTTTACCCTCAACCGTAGGGTATACGGGATATACGTGGTTTAAATTTGTTCCAACGGTTAAGTAAGCGTTTACACCCTCTTTTTGCAATTTGTTATATAAGAGTAAATTGTCGGGATATAAAATATCGCGCGTGCCGATAAAAATATAAACGTTATTTAAACCTTTAAAATCGCCGTATAACGGACTTATTTTATAATCTTTAAGGTCTTGGCCGTTTGCCCAAAATTCGCCCAAAACCCTTGCAACGTTAGAGTTAAGCTTAGGATCTACCCTTTCTATTTTAGTAATTTCTGGATTCGACATAGTAACGTCTACCCAAGGTGCTAAAGTTATAACTTTTTCAGGTTGCAGAATACCGCTCTTTTCAAAGCTTTGACATAGTGCCAAACACAATCCCCCGCCCGAAGAATCGCCTGCTAAAATTACTTTTTTACCTTCACTTAAAATGCTTTTATAAAGATTAGTTAAAACTTCACATGAAAGACCAGCAGTATAAGAATTAATTAAGAAAAATAATGGTTGTTCACTAAGAACTTCTTTACATAGTTTTACTAAATTATCTAAATCCTTTTCTATATCCCAAACTTCACCATTGGCTCCCCTTCCATAACTAGGAGGATCCATAATAATAACATCATATTTATTACCACGACGTATTTCTCTTTTAACAAATTTAACTACATCATCAACTATATAACGGATTGGTCTATCTTTTAATCCACTTGCTTCCACATTTTCTTTAGCCCAATCAACCATTCCTCGTGAGGAGTCAACATGCACAACACTCGCTCCACTTTTAAGACACGCAACTGTTGCCCCACCAGTATATGCAAAAAGATTTAATACTTTTATCTTTCT
>JAGAMH010000012.1 GCA_017624815.1 Clostridia bacterium | reverse complement strand
TTGAATTAGTAGATAAACCTGGGCAGCTCGTTGCAGTATCTACCATTATTGCAAGCTGTGGCGGAAACGTTACTTCGGTACACCACGAACGCTCTAACGAAGGTTCGGCGGTAAACGGATGTTATTTGAGAATTCAAATTGAAACGAGAAACTTTGAACATATTTTACAAATAGAAAAACAACTTAAAGATAACGGTTTTAAAGTAATTGAAAGGAGTTAAAATGAAAACGGTAGTTACTGAAAACGCACCCAAGGCTATTGGACCTTATTCACAAGCTAAAATAGTTGGAAATTTAGTTTATACTTCGGGACAAATTCCCATCAATCACAAAACGGGCACAATTGAAGCTAAAACTATAGAAGAACAAACGGAACAAGTTTGCAAAAACCTTGCCGAAGTTTTAAAAGCGGCAAACACCAACCTTGACAAAGTTATTAAAACCACTTGTTTTTTAGCGGAAATTGCCGATTTTGCAGCGTTTAACGCAGTATATGCAAAATATTTTACTACTGCTCCTGCAAGAAGTTGCGTTGCAGTTAAAGATATCCCCAAAGGTTGTTTAGTAGAAATTGAATGTATCGCCCTTATATAATTAATAGGCGGTTGCGGTAAACGTTTACCGTAGCCGCTTTATTTTTTAATTTAATTGAGTTGACGGATAAATGATTATATTATATAATATTTTAAAAAGATAAAGAGAGAATATTAATTTATGAAAGTTGCAGTTGTTACTGATAGCAACAGCGGCATAACACAAAAGCTTGCAGAAGATATTGGCGTTTACGTAGTGCCCATGCCCGTACTTATAGATGGTGAACAGTTTTTTGAAGGAGTTACCCTTTCGCAAGAACAGTTTTACGAACGTTTAAAAACGGCGGAGAGAATTTCCACCTCTCAACCGAGCGCATTTGACGTTGGCGAATTATGGAAAAAAATTCTTAAAACGCACGACGCAATAGTGCATATTCCTATGTCGAGCGGACTTTCGCAAACGTGTACGAGTCTTACGAGAGTTGCCGAAACGGAGTTTGCGGGAAAAGTTTTCGTTGTGGATAACCAAAGAATTTCAATAACGCAACGACAAAGCGTTTACGACGCCGTTACAATGGCTAAAAAAGGCAAAAGTGCAAAAGATATTTATAAGTGGCTTATGAAAACTAAAATGCAATCTAGCATTTACATTATGGTAGACACGCTTAAATATCTTAAAAAGGGCGGAAGACTTACCCCCGCCGTTGCTGCTATTGGAACTTTATTACACATTAAACCCGTTTTGCAAATTCAAGGCGATAAACTTGATAACTTTGCCAAGGTTAGAAAACTTTCCGCTGCAAAAGACGTTATGTTAAAAGCCATAAAAAAGGATTTTGAAACGAGGTTTATAAACGAAGTTAAAAGCGGAAAAATGACTCTTTGTGTGGCGCATACTCAAAACGAAAGCGAAGCAATTAAATTTGCCGAAGAAATAAAAGCATTATATCCCGCAGTTGAATTTACGTTTATTGATCCCTTATCACTAAGCGTAAGTTGCCATATCGGACCCGGCGCGTTAGCCGTTGCTTGTTCGGTAAAATATTAAAAATATAAACGGTTGCAAAATGCAACCGTTTTTTTATCTTATAAAGTTAGTTTTTACTTTAGGTATTAATATAGGCTTTTCAAGTTCGGTATTTTTAGCCTTTTGTAAAAGTTTTAAAAGCCACGCCATATTGCTTGCAATAGCCTTCATAATGCAAACGCCTTCTTCGTCCTTTAATACTTCTTCGGCACTATTACCGTGCACCATATTCCAATAAGTAGACGGAACTTGCAACATATTATTTATACCTATATATTTATTTAAAGCGTCGTAAGAAGCAGTAGTTCCCGCTCTTCTTGCCGAAACGATAGACGCCGCAGGCTTAAACTGCATATATTTACCCGTAGACATAAATAATCTATCCAATACCGCTATGGTAGCTCCGTTGGGCGAAGCGTAATGCACGGGTGCACCGAAAATATATCCGTCGGCGTCTTTTGCCTTTTGAGCTATTGAAACTAAAACGTCGTCGGAAAATACGCACTTATCGCCGTTATTACGGCACGCACCACAACCTATACAGCCGCGAACGGGCTTTGTTCCTATCCAAACTATTTCGCTTTCCACACCCTGATTTTTTAATTCTTCGGCTATTACGCTTAGCGCAGTATAAGTGCAACCGTGTTCGTGGGGGCTTCCGTTAAGCATTAAAACTTTCATAAAACGACTCCTAAAAAAACTTAAAATACAAAAAAAGAACGGCACGCCTTAAATTTCCTAAAAACGCCCCGCACTTTTTTAAATCTATTTATTTGCGACTTTTCCGCCGCGGAAATAGCTATTGGTAAAATTGATAATATCACAGTTTTTTTGCGTTGTCAAGTAAAAAATCCAAAATTTGTGCAAAATACACAAATTTTGGATTTTATTTTCATTATTTTGCCTTATATAAAAGTCTATGACAATGTTCGCATTCTATAACGTTGCCCGAATTTATCGACTCTTTACCCGCAATAGAAAGTTCGTTGCCGCACTTAGAGCATCTTCCTTCCTTCGTTGCCGAGCAAATAACGGGATAAATGCGTTCGCTACGCTTTTCTTTATATTTGGAGATAACTTCTGCCTTTAAGTCCTTTTCTATTTTTTGCAATTCCGCCTGAATTACCTGCATTTCTTTTAACTTACTATCTTTATAAGCTTTATAAGTTTCGGATGCATCTTTATACTGCTTTTGAACTGCAATCGTCTTTTTCTTTAGCGTTTGATAATCTTCGTCGGCAGTTTTAATTTTAGCAACCAATTCGTTAATTTCGGTTTTAAGCGATTTAATATGGCTTGATATAGACGAAACGTTCTTTTTGTAGAAGGAAACGTCTGCTCCGCCTTCAATGAGTTCATCGAGATTTTCAAAATCTTTTAAAGTTTCGCAAATTTCTTCGTAACGCTTAGTAAGTTGTTGTAATACGGCGTTAAGTTCGTTAGCCTTAGCTTCTAATTGGTCGAGTTTTTCGGGGGCTTTAGTTAAAAAGTTTTTTGCTTGAACGTATTTTTTACGTTCTTCCGAAGAAGCTACTTCCTGTTCGATTTTTAAAAGCTTTCCGTCCTCTTCTTGATACTTTAAAAGTTGTTCAATTTGTGCCATAA
>JAGAMH010000067.1 GCA_017624815.1 Clostridia bacterium | reverse complement strand
GTTGCCTTTTTTTCTTCTAATTTCTAATTGCCGAAATATGAACGCGATTGACTTGTTAAGTAGCAATCGCTACTCCGTCGAGCTTCGCTCTCCTTACAAATCTCATCATCCGCGCCAAGGCAACTTCGCGTTGTTTCTAAATAAAAAAGGAAGTGTTTTTTCACTTCCTTTTTTATTTTTTAGCTTACTTTTTAATTTTACTAAATACGTTTAAAACGCAACTTGAATAGCCACGCCCTTTAAACTCACCAACAAAAACTGAATAAAACTAAAAAACACCTTTGCAAGTGCAAAGGTGTTTTTATTTTTAGTTTAATTAGATTTCACCGCGTTTGCTGGGGTTATCAGTTTTAGGGGTCCAAGTAAGGTTTGCGTTAGCGCTCTTTACTTCGATATAGTCGATCATAGGGCCGCCGGTTGCGCCGCTCTTATAATCGTTTTCGTAAATAACGAGGGTAACGGTGTTTTTACCTGCTACGAGATTGATGGGAGAAGGAAGAACGCATTTATCGAATTCTGCCGCTTCCATATCTGCAGAGCCGTAAACAGAAAAGCTCGTGTAGGTTTGTTCTTCACCGTTTACTCTGATGCCAAATTTTTCGGGAACGAGAGTAAGGTCGCCAAGTTCAGAACCGAGTAATAAAGTAAGGGTTGCGGTGGTTGCGATATCGGAGTTGAATTCAAAGGTAAGTTCAAGTCCGGTAGCGTAGGTATAACCAACGTAGTAACCTTCGCTCCACTTTTCTTTATCGGTTGCGTCGCCGTCGCCGTGAATCATTGCTACGCCTGCTTGGTTAGAAGAGATACCTGCGCCTTGAGCGTCGTCAAGGTTGATGTATTCTGCTTCCATTCTTAAAGTGCCGTTGTTTTTACCGCCATCTTCGGGAGTACCGCAAGCAGCAAATGCGGGTAAGGTAGCAAGCGTTGCGCCTGCAAGGATTAAGCCTAAAAGTTTTTTGATTTTCATAGTTTTTTTCTCCTATATTTATTTTTTATTTTTTCAAAAAAGAACCATATAAACAACGCAACTGCACTAACTGCAAACAATACGTCAACGCAGATGAGAAGAATTACCCATACGGGAGTGCTATACGCCCATACGACGCCGGGGCCGAAACCGTTCATTGCGCAGGAGTTAGCAACGGTGAATAATATGTTTTTAGCCGCTCTTCTAATAGACGCAACGTCGGTTGCCGTGGTCTTGGAAGAAGGTTCTTTGCTCGCGCAAAGGGCAAGGTCGCCGCCCGTTCTTATCATTTGATCTACGTTCATGTAAGGTTCGGTGGTAATAAAGTCGGTTATTACCATACCTTCAAAGCCCCATTCCATACGTAAAAGTTCGGTTAAAAGCGAATAAGATCCGCCCGCCCAAACGTCGCCGATACGGTTAAAGCTTGACATCATTGCCGTAGTGCCGCCTTCTACTACGCACATTTCGAAGGGTTTAAAGTAAAGTTCGCGCATTGCCTGTTCGTTTGCCCAAGTAATTAAGCCCGAACCGCTACGGTTAGTTTCTTGTTCGTTTAACACGAAGTGTTTAGCAAACGTATAAACGCCCTTAGAGTTTGCACCTTTAACTACTGCCGTTGCCATCATGCCCGAAAGCAAGCCGTCTTCGGAATAGTATTCAAAGTTTCTTCCGCCGAATTGTGAACGGTGAATGTTCATTGCGGGAGCGTACCAACCAGAATAAGGTCTGCCGTCGCCAGCTTCGTTACCGATTAAACCTTCGTTGCCGATCATAGTGCCCATAGCTTGAGCAAGTTCAACGTTCCACGTTGCCGCAAGTACGCATTCGGTTGCGTAATAGCAAGTGTCGTAAACTGCGCTGTCGCCCATGAAGAGCGAGAAGCCCATAGGACCGTCCGCGTCGGTAGTTAAAGGTTTATCGATATTTTCAAGCTGAAGGGTACGGAAACTGCCCGTTGAAATTATGGTAACCATTTGAGCAACGGTAAGTTGGTTTAAAAGCTCGTCCCATAACTGATCGTTATAGTCCTTTCCAATAAGTTGATGCAACTTAATTTCCGCTTTAGAATAGGAAAGTTCGCTCTTTTGTTGCGTGGGTTTATTATCTTCAGCAACGTACCAAGGATCACTTTCTTTGTCGTTAATTTTATAAGTCAACGCCGTGAAGAAACTTTCGGGGTTCTTGTTGCGGTATTCAGCTTCGCTCGCGCCCTTAAGCTTATCGAAGTTTTCAAAGTTGTTCTTTCTGGATAAATAATTTTCTTGCGCTATACCCGCTTCGGCAAAGCTTACTTCGTCGAAAAGGTTGTCGTTGCCGTCTTTAGTGCCGTGGATATCCATTTCGTAGGTATATCCGCCTGCGGGTACGGTATAGGTAAACTTAATTGCGTTAGCGTCTGCCCAACCGTGAGCGTCGGTAGTAATATAGAAGGTATAGTCGCCGCCTTCAACTTCGTAGCCTTTAAAGCCGTTGCCGTTTGCGTCGTCGTAGTCGTAAGACGCTAAGTCGCGAACGTCGAGCTGTAAGGTTAAGGTGTCGGTGTCGCCTTCTTCTCCCTTAACTGCAAGTTCTTTGGTCTTTGCAAAGTCGGCTAATACTACGTGCGCTTTTTCAATTCCACCCGCGGTATAAGGGGAAGTGTAATAAAGTTGAACGGTGTCTTTACCCGAATAGGTAGCACCTTCGTTTTTAACTTGTACGGTAAAGGAAATTTTGCCGTCTGCAGCTAACTGAGCTTGGTTATCTGCGCCTTCGGTTGCGGTGTAGCTAAAATTGGTATAGCTCTTGCCGTATCCTAAAGGATATACTACGTTTTGATCGTACCAAGCTTCTCCCGCTTCTTGCGCTCTGGTTTCGTAATAGCGATAACCGGTATAAATACCTTCGCGGTATTCTACGAAGTAAGCGCCTCTTGCCTTTTTGTTTGCGCCCGAGGTGTAGCGGTTGCCGTCTTCTACTAAGTTGTTACCAAAGTTATACCAAGTGGGGTCGTTTTTAAAGTTTCTAGGATAAGTATCAACGAGGTTGCCCGAAGGGTTTACCGTGCCGTTTAATACTTTACCTAAAGCTTTTGCGCCCGAAATGCCGGGGTGACCTATCCACAGCGCGCCCTTGATGTTTGCGTTATAAGCGTAATGCGTAGGATCGTCTAAAAAGCCGAGTTCCATTGCAGAAGAGCTGTTTATTACCACGATAACGTTTGCAAAGTTATCGCACGCTTCTTTAAGCATATCCGCTTCGTTTTGGTCGAGTTGTAAATAGTGGTCGTCGGCGTTTCTTGCGCCGGGAATTTTATCCGTTGACTTCCAGTTGGTGTAACTCTTTCCGTCCCAGAACATAGATCTGGGAAGGTCGTATCCTTCGCCGCCGATACGGGAAATAACTACTATTGCCGCGTCGTTATAGTTTTTATAACTGTCTTTAACGGCTGCGGTATATTTAGATACGGGGGTTTCGCCTACGGGATAGCCCGTTAAAATTTGTCCCATGCTGGGGGTGGACGCTCTTACTTTACCCGAAGCGCTTTCGTCTAAGTAAAAGGCCTTCATAACGGGATTAATTTCAAATTCGCCCGTTTCTTCCAAATCGCCGTAGAAATCGACTTTTTGGGCTGCGCTCGAGCCCGCGTTGGAGCCCGAGCCGCCTTTAACGATATCGACGGAGTTTTTACCGAATATGGTTATTTTGCTGCTCTTTGATAGGGGAAGAACGTTTTGATCGTTTTTTAAAAGGGTAATACCTTCTTCAACAATATCTTCGTTCAACGCGTTTGCCGCAGCAAGCACCGTTTTTTTATTTTCGTAATCGGAGGTATAGTATTGATAGTCGTCGGGATCGCCCGATTTTAAATATCTTTCCTCACCACCAAAAACGCTGTTTATCGTGTTATACAAAAACGCGTTTTGCGTTAACACTATAGATACGATTAAGAAAAATGCAAACAAAGACGCTAAAACTATTGATAACGTTTTTAAAAGTTTAGCCTTTTTTGCCGTTGCATAGGTAGTGTTCATTATAAGTCTCCCTTTCTTTTTTTATTGAGCGTTCTTTTCACTAAAGCTAAAGCCGTTAAGCCTAACGCGGAAATTACTATTACCGACGAAGTTTCAACGTTGCCTACGCAACCGCCTGCCGCTCCGTTTGCAATGTAAATGGTAACTTCTATTTCGTCGCCTAAGCATCCGTCTTTTTCCGCTTGAACGGTAAAGGTATATACGCCTGCCTTGGTGGGAGTTCCGCTAAACGAGCCGTCGTTATTCATTACTACGCCTTCGGGGAGAGTGCCTTCCTTAATAGTGTGAATTACGTTACGCGCACCAGCCGCCTTGATATCGGCGCTATATTCTACGCCTACTTGACCGTCGATAAGAACTACGTTTTTATCGAATGCAAGACCTACGGTAATTTTGTAAGTACATTCCGCCGTTTGCGCCATATTCGCCGTAGCAACTACGGTAAATTCGTGGTCGGTAGTAATTTCGATAGGTTTAC
>JAGAMH010000011.1 GCA_017624815.1 Clostridia bacterium | reverse complement strand
AGTTTAAAAAACGCTTTTACGAGCTTACTGCAAGCGTTAATAAAAAGCAATTTTTAGTGCCGTATTTAATGTCTTCACACCCTGGAAGCACGCTAAACGACGCAATAGAACTTTCTCTATTTTTAAAAAAGGAAGGCTTACACCCCGAACAAGTGCAAGATTTTTACCCTACGCCTGGTACTGTTTCTACTTGTATGTTCTACACGGGGTTAGACCCTTACACTATGGAAAAGGTTTACGTTCCAAAAACGCCCGAAGAAAAAGCGCAACAGCGAGCACTTTTGCAGTACTTTAGACCTGAAAATAAAAAGATAGTGTTGGCCGCCTTAAAAAAGGCAAAAAGGTTTGATTTAATTGGTACCGGCAAAAATTGCTTGGTAAGCGAAAGTGAACCACCCAAACCAAGATTTAATAAAATTGATAAAACTAAATTTAAAAATAAAAAATAAAAGGTGTATTATGGAAAAAGAATGTATGTATAAATTAACCTACGGGCTTTTCGTAGTAAGCGCTAGAAAGGATAAAAAACAAAACGGTTGTATTACCAATACCGTAATGCAAGTTACTACCACCCCCAACTGCATTTCCGTTACGATAAATAAGGATAATTTTACCCACGGGTTAATTAAGGAAACGGGTATATTTAACGTTTCGGTATTATCGGAAAAAGCTGACTTTTCCATATTTGAACAGTTTGGATTTAAGTCTGGTAGAGACGTTGAAAAGCTTGAAACGTTCGACGATTTTGAAGTTTGGGATAACGGAGTATTTTTCGTAACGAGGGGCGTTAACGCCGTAATATGTGCCGAAGTTATTCAAAGCGTAGACCTTGGTACTCATACTACCTTTATTGCAAAAGTTACCGACGGTTGGGTAATGAGAAAGGATAATTCGGTAACGTACGCCTATTACTTGAATAATATTAAACCCAAGCCTCAACCTAAAAAGACGGAAAAAACCGTTTGGCGTTGTAAAATTTGCGGATACGAATACGAAGGCGAAAACTTGCCCGAAGATTTTATTTGTCCCATTTGCAAACACGGTGCTGACGATTTTGAAAAAGTATAATATTAAAGGAAGTGCAAAGTTGCACTTCCTTTTTTCTACTGATAAAAATAAAAGGTTCGGCAAGCTACACTTACCGAACCTTTTGGCGCAGAGAAGAGGATTCGAACCTCCGTACGTATTCCTACGTAACACGATTTCGAGTAGCTAAAAAACAAAAAAATCGTTAAAAAATGAAGGTTTTTAATAAAAAATCGCCCCGTTTTTATATAAAATTTTAAAAATACCCCACCATACCCCAAAAGAGTGCTTGATTTTGTAGCCTGTACAAACGTACAGGCTTTTTTTTGCAAAAAGAGCGCGAGCTGGATAATAAATAACCACTTATTAGCATACCGTGCGACCGTTTGGTCGCACTTCTGAAGTATTTTTCGCCGCTTTCGTCGCGCCATCAGCGCGACGTCGCTTCCCGCGCTGCGTAAAAAAGCGTGCAAAAAGCCTTAAGCTTTGGTAGGTAGTTTTTAGGAAGTGAGAAGAACGCTGCGCGGCTGTTTTTGTTCATCTTCTAGCGCCCGCAGGGCGCACCGCTCCCCCTAAACGGAAGAAGCGGCATTGATTGCGCTCCCGGAACTTTCACCATAACGTCTTACGACGTTGCTACACCTTACGCCCCATAGCGGCTAAGTTCCCGTAAGTTTCCAACCTTCAAATTTTATACTTGCAGAAAGACAAGTTTTTTGTCAATTTTTGAGCGGTGGCTTGACGAACCTGACCTGCTTATAAAGCGCTTAAAGGGCGACGCGCTATTATTTAGTTAAAAAAGCGTACTTTATAAATATGGCAAGACTTGTTTTACTTGTCAAAAATAACCATTTTATAAAATTTTTTTCTATATTTCGTAGCGGGCGAAAAACTACCCACTATATATAGTATTTTAAAAAGCGGGATACCGCAATATTTTGTGTTTTGAGCAAAAGAGAAGACTAACCCCTGCGGATTAGTCTTCAAAAAGTTCGGTATTAATTTTTATAGTGCCGTCGTCTACGTCGAAAACTTCGAGTATAACGAGTTTAAGAACGTAAGCGCCGATAGTGTTTTTAGCGACGTTAAGCGCTTTCGCTGCGTCGCGGTAGTTTAGTCTTGCCGCGCTGGCGCCGTTTATCTTGTATACGTATTCCACGAGCTCGCGGAGTTTGTCGTTTTTGAGCAAACGTTCGTGCAGCTCTTGAGTATTAAGTTTTGGCATTTAGCTTGCTCCTAAATTTTTTTATTTTTTCGGTTTACGTCGGTTCTCGCCGAAGGTACGGTCAAAAAATCGACACAAGGTCTATTTTTTGACAGTTTAAGCGGTCGTTCGTAATTATTTATGGAATATGGTACGAACAGCGAATTTGCCTAAATTTTTAGCCGTTTGTCAACCGCGTCGCCCGATACGGCGGTCAAGCCGTCCGTATTCGTTCGCCTGCGTTTGCCTAAACGTCAAAAAATTCTTAACGGCAAATTCGTTGTTTATGGGTATTGTTACGTTCATTTTTCAATGAACGTTTTGTTCAAGTCTTCTGCAAAATAGCTATTTTGCAGATTAAGCTCAGATAAGGTTGCAGTCTTTCCAGCGTATTCAGGCAAGTCCAAAAAACCAGCCTTGCTGTTTTTCGTCTTTTCGTAATAGAATCCTGCATACGCGTCAGTTGCGAAGCGGCCTGCGTGTATTTTCTTCTTAAGAAGACGATACTTCTTCTTTTTAGCTTCCTTGTCGCCTTTACCGTCTTGCACGGTATAAGTTAAAATGCAGCTACTGTATTGATTAAACAGTTTAACGTAATGATTAAATATTAAGTGATAAAGCTTTTTAATAACGTGTCTTAAAACGTTATCTCCGGCTTTATGCGCACGATTTTTAACGTAGAATTTATTAAACGCGGGCGTTGCAAGCATATACGCAAGCTCGTCAAGTGCGAATACGGGAGTTATGAAAGTAAAGTCTGAAGACTCGAAAATGTAAAGAACGTCGCAAAGCTCTTTAAGGTCAGCGTTTAAGCTCGAAGCGCGTTGCTCGTCCATTATGAACGCTACGAACGGGAAGTTGTCAATAGTTGCGCGGTGTCGGCACATTTTAACGTCTACGTTAAATAAGTCGTTATTTTGCGTGGTTTCTTCAAAGCCGGCGGTTACGTTGCGCGCTTTTTTAACGGTGTATTGATTGCCACGTTCCTTGCCAATCTCAGTTATTAATATAATGCCGAAGTCGATACTATCTTTAAACTTGTTGTTTTTAAGCATTTTTAAGCCCAAACGCAACGCGTCAAAGTCGATTATATGACTGCGTCGACTATAATTTTTAATTTCTTCCACGTCGTTTCGGAAGAAGTCTTGTTCCCACGTGGGGAAGTTGCCAAAGTCTTCTAAATAATCGTCTACCCTAACGCTGTAGTTTGATATAATAAGCGCGGAATTTATTACGTAGATGTAATAAAGCTGACCGTACGTTTCTAAAACGTCGAAAATGGTCTTTTCTTCTAAGTTATCGTAATACGTATATCCGTATTTATCGACGTCGTAGCCGAAAATAAAGTCGTCGTAATCGTAGCCGTAGTT
>JAGAMH010000066.1 GCA_017624815.1 Clostridia bacterium | reverse complement strand
TTTTTATTTTCTTTTAAGATTTGACGATATCACGCTAAACGCGCGTTTTATTGCGTCTATTAAAAACTTATCAACTAGCGCTAAAAGCGATATAAAATATACTGCTATTCCTATTAAAATTAATAAAACTAAACTTAAAACGGAAACGTTGAAAAGCGGTTTAACAAAATATAAAACTAAAAACATTATTGCTGCCGCAATCCAATATTTCCACGAAGATATGAGTATTGGTAAAATTTTATACGCTTTTGTTTTTGCAACGTATATAAAGCCGCACACAGTTACGCAAAATTCTGCAATAATAGAAGCAATACTTGCCCCAACGGCGAAATATCTAGGTATTAAAAACAAGTTTAAAATAAGATTTATTACCGCACCTACCGCAACCGTTAAAGTAAATACGTTATTTTTACCAGTAGGAACTAAAAACTGCAAACCTGTTACGTTACTTATTCCTATAAATATTATTAAAGGACAAAATATTTTAATAAGCAAAATGCACGGTTCGTACCCCTCTCCAAAAAATACGGGGACGAATACGTCTGAAACGACGAAAAGCCCAAAACATATAGGTATTGAAATCATCCAAACGAATCGGTACGAAGTATATAAAAACTCTTTAACCTTTTCCGTTTCGCCAGTTTTAAACATGTGGGCTATTCTTGGAATCATTACTGCACCCAAAGAGGTTACCACCGTTAAAGCAATTTTTACAATTTTTTCCGACTGTTCGTAAAAGCCGTTTTGTTCGTTCGTTTCGGTAAACCAACCAATCATTGACTTATCTAAAACAGTATATAACTGAATTGCAATAGTTGGAACGAATAGTTGTAAAATGTCTTTAATGCTTCTAAAAGGGTTTATCCCCTTTACTTTACTTATATATTTAGGTAAAAATACCCACATTTGCATACTGCCAAGTAAGGTAAATCCCATCATAATAGCAGCGTATATGACTAAATCGGAGCTATCTTTTACGAAAAGGAATATGCAAACGACGCTTAATATTTTGCATACGGCGTTGCCTAATACGGTTTTGCCAAATTCTTCCATTCCCTGTAAAAACCAAGAAATATCAAAAATTATATTAACGATATTAAGAGCAAATACGGCGTAAATTGCAACGTTTTCGCTTCCTATTACGCAAAATACGACGAAATATACAGCTAAAGTGAAAACGGACGTTATCGTTCTAAAAATAAACGTTTCCCAAAAGGCCCTACTGCGCTCTTCAACGTTATCTTGAGTATAACCAATTGCTCTCTGTCCAAAAGTAGTCGTACCCAAAGTTGCGAACAACACGAAATAAGAAACTATTGAAAAGGTATAACTATAAGTTCCCACACCGTTTGGCGTTAATACTCTCGATAAATACGGAGCAGTAACGAGCGGAACGACTATTAAAAGCAGTTGATAGGCTAAATTAAATATATAATTAAGCTTTATACTTTTGTTTTTAGCCATTTAACTCTTTTTCAACCTGCTCTAACGCAACTTTTATAATATTGTGCATATCGTAATATTTATACTGACCTAATCTTCCACCAAATACAACGTTAGCATCTTTTTCGGAAAGAGCTTTATATTTTTCGTAAAGCTCCGCATTTTTAGCGTCGTTTACGGGATAATAAGGCTCGTCGCCCAACTTCCAAGTAGAAGAATATTCGCGAGAAATTACGGTTTTTTCCTGTTTGCCAAATTCAAAGTGCTTGTGTTCTATAATTCTGGTATAGGGAACGTCGTAAGCGGTATAGTTAATAACGGCGTTACCTTGATAGTTAGGCGTATCTAAAACCTCGGTTTCAAAACGAACGGAACGGTATTCAAGTGCGCCGTATACGTAATCGTAAAATTTATCGATTGCGCCCGTGTAAATTATCTTTTTAGCGGACTTTAACCACTTTTCTTTATCGTCAAAGAAGTCGCAATTTAATTTTACTTCTATTCCACTTAACATTTTTTCAATAATTTTAGTATAACCGCCTTCGGGAATACCTTGATACTTATCGTTAAAGTAGTTATTATCAAAAATAAAACGAACGGGTAAACGCTTAATTATAAACGCGGGAAGTTCGGTACAAGGCTTGCCCCATTGTTTTTCGGTGTAGCCTTTAATTAATTTTTCGTAAATAGTTTTGCCAACCAAATTAATTGCTTGCTCTTCTAAATTAGAAGGCGTTTCTACGTAACCTTCTTTGCGCTCTTCTTCAATACGTTTTTGAGCTTCTTCGGGAGTAAACACGTCGGGCCAAAGTTTAGTAAAAGTGTTCATATTAAAGGGCAAGTTATAACATTCGTTTTTATAACGAGCTACGGGGCAGTTAATATAGTTATTAAATTCTGCAAACTGATTAATATATTGCCAAATACTCTTGTCTGAGGTATGGAAAATATGAGCGCCGTATTTATGTACGTTTATACCTTCAATCTCTTCAGTATAAACGTTGCCACCAATATGGGGGCGTTTTTCTAAAACAAGACACTTTTTGCCTGCTTTATTAAGTTCATAAGCACATATAGCGCCGTAAAGTCCACTTCCTACAATTATATAATCGTACATAATTTTCTCCTCTTTATTTATTGTAAACAGTAATTAAAAATCCATTTATAAGGCAATACCTCGTGGTGATTGCTTAAAACTATTGCAAATATTAAATAGAAACCTAAAATAATTAAAAATCCTATAAAGGTTATTAATTTATCTTTCAAAGTTTTTTGT
>JAGAMH010000065.1 GCA_017624815.1 Clostridia bacterium | reverse complement strand
CTTTTATATTGTCGGCAATAAATACTTGATTGCAATAAAGCTTTACCTTTCCCCTTTCTAATTCAAGTTTATTTTTTACTTTGGGGAAGTATAAAATACCCTTTAATCTAAAAGGATAATCCATATTTAAGTGCACCCAAAATAAAGGCTCGTTAAAATCCATAAAGGTGTCGGTATAAAACTTTTTATACTCTTCTTCGGTGCAATCTTTGGGATTTTTAGAATATAAAGGAGCTACGTCATTTAAGGGTTTGTCGTTGCCGTCGCCCTTATAATCAAAATAAATGTTATAGGGCATAAACGAACAGTATTTTTTAATTAAGCCTTTAACAGTTTCTTCCTTTAAAAAATCCTTTTCTTCAGAAGATACGTGCATTATAATCTTCGTACCGCGTTCTCGCTTGTCGCAATCTTCTACTTCGTAAGTTGCGTTACCGTCCGACTGCCACTTAACGGCAGGGGCATCTTTATACGATTTAGTAATTATTTCTACGTAGTCCGAAACCATATACGCCGAATAAAAACCTAAGCCAAAATGACCTATAATGCCGTCGCCACCCGCTTTTTCATATTTAGATAAAAAGTCAGAAGCCCCCGAAAACGCAATTTGCGTTATGTATTTTTCAACCTCTTCTTCGGTCATTCCTATACCGTTATCTTCTACGGTTAAAGTTTTCGCCTTTTTATCAACGGAAATTTTTATGCAATATTCTTCTTCGTTTGAAGTGGCTTCGCCCATATCGCATAACTTTTTAAATTTAGTAATTGCATCTACACCGTTTGCAACTATTTCACGCAAAAATATATCCTTGTCCGAATAAAGCCACTTTTTAATTATCGGCATCATATTTTCACTTGATATTTTTATATTACCTTCTCTTTTCATAATAAAAAGAACCTCCGTTTAATGTACATTTATTTTATAACCAATTTAACCATAGGTTAAACTATAAAGTTAAAAAAGCAGACAAGTTAAAATAAAACTTACCTGCTTTTATCATTTGCTTAGTTATTATAAACACATTTTATATATTTTTTCAATATCTTCTTGATTTAAAGGTTTAAAACCATTAATTACTCCGTTACCACACGCCTTTTTAGCCATGTGAGCAAAATCTTCTTCCTTAATTCCAACTTTTGTAAACGTATCTGAAAGTTCTAAATCTTTAAACAAAAAGTCAGAAAGCATTTTTATGCTCTTTTTAGCTATTTCCATAGGTGGCAATTTGCAATCTATGCCAAATACGTTTACGCCAAATTGTACGTATTTGTCTACCGTAGTTTCGTCTAAACAATATTCAAGCCATCTAGGCGTTATAATTGCTAGCCCTAAACCGTGCGTTATATCGTAGATTGCCGAAAGCTCGTGTTCCATAGGATGACAGCTCCATTCGTGTCTTTTACCGCCCGTTATAAAGCCGTTAATTGCCCACGAAGATGTCCACATAAGGTTTGCCCTTGCTTCGTAATTATCAGGCTCTGCCATTGCAATAGGCGTGTATTTTATAATCGTTTTCATCATGCCTTCCATAAAACAGTCAAGCATATACAAGTCTTTTTCTGCGGTGAAATACACTTCTAAAATATGGTTAAGCATATCGGCAGAACCGCACGCCGTTTGATATTTGCTTACGCTATAAGTTATAGTTGGATCTAAAAAAGAAACTTTAGGTAATAGCGGATATTCCATTCTGCCTATTTTATCTTTAGTTTCAAGGTTAGATATAACTCCACCGCTATCCATTTCAGAGCCCGTTGCCGATAGAGTTAAAACTGTAATTATAGGTAAAGCCTTTTCCACAGGCGACCATTTACTGAAAAAATCCCACGCGTCGTGATCTACACAAGCACCAGCAGCTATCCATTTGGTTGCGTCTAAAGTAGAACCGCCACCAACGGCAAGTAAAACGTCGATACTTTTATCCTTGCAAATTTGTGCGCCCTTTCTAACGGAATCTATTCTAGGATTTGGCTCAATACCTGAAAGTTCAAAAACTTCTAATCCTGCTTTTTCAATTTCAGAAATTACGCTATCGTAAAGTCCTAATTTTTTAATTGAACCGCCGCCATATGTTAAAAGCACGCGTTTGCCATATTTTTTAAGTTCTTTACTAAGATTGCAAAGTTGATTTTCACCAAAATAAACCTTAACGGGAATATCGTAAATAAAAGAATTCATATTAAACCTCCTATTTTATAAAATAATTATATCTTATAAAATTATTAATTGTCAATATAAAAAACGCTCTCGTTGCGAGAGCGTTTTTTTATTACTTATTGTTTTTAGCGTTTGCAATTAAGTCTGCAAGAGACGTTCCAACGGAGATAGAACCTTCGTTCCAGTTACCGATTTCGTCTTCGTCCTTCTTAACAGCCTTAAACTTTTTAACGGGCTTTTCTTCACCTTCAGCAACTTCTGCCTTAGGAGCTCTGGGTTTTCTTTCAGGTTCAGGAAGGATTGCCTTAATAGAAAGGTTCATCTTCTTAGCTTCTACGTCTAAAGCAACGATTTTAGCGTCAACTTCTTCACCAACGCTTAATACGGTAGAAGGAGTTTCAATTCTTTCGTAGCAGATTTGAGAAACGTGAACTAAACCATCGATACCTTTTTCAACTTCCACGAAAGCTCCGAAAGGAACGATTCTTACTACCTTACCGTGGATAACGTCGCCAACTGCGTATTTTTCAGCAGCTAATTCCCAAGGTTGGGGTTGAAGTTGTTTATATCCGATAGAAACCTTTTTCTTTTCTACGTCAACCTTTAATACTTTAAAGTTATAAACTTTACCAATTTCTAAAACATCTTCGGGTTTGTTAACGCCAGTCCAAGACAAATCGGAAACGTGAGCTAAGCAGTCGAAACCGTTTACGGAAACGAAAGCACCGAATGCGGTAGTTCTTTCTACTTTACCTTCTACAACGTCACCAACGTTGATAGATGCGAAGAATGCGTTTTCTTTTTCAGCTTTAGCAGCTTCTCTTGCGTCTTTTTCTTCTTGTAAAATTACGCGTTGAGATGCAATAATAACCTTATTTCTTTCCTTTTTAACTTCTAAAGCTCTTAATCTTAAGGTTTTGCCTTCGTATTTAGATAAATCCTTTACGAAGCCAGGTCTAATTTGTCCTGCGGGTACGAATACGGAATAAGTACCTAAATTACCAACTAAACCGCCTTTATTAAAACCGGTACAGACGATAGAGAATTCTTTACCAGATGCGATTTCTGCGCCTAACGCTTCTTCTTCAGCAAGCAACTTAATCATTTTTTGCGAAAGCTTTAACGAAGGTTTAAGTTCAACTACGAGTAATTCGATAGTTTCACCAATTTTCTTTGCATATTCTACTGCGTCGTATGCTTCACAATCAAGCTCGTCTTTGCTCAAAAGAATTTCTTTTTTGGAATAAGGTAATAAAATTAATAAACCTTCTTCATTTGCATCCGAAATGGTTGCGGTTACGGTTTGACCTTTCTTGAACTTTGACTCGCTGTCAATTTTAGCAACTGCTTCTTCCATAAAATTAGCTGCTTGTATTTCTTTGCTTACTTCTTCCATCTTTAAGAGAACCTCCTGGGTTTGCGCATTCGGGGTAGATGCTCCCGAAACAATACCTACACTTTTAAAATTTTTTAATTTTGTATAATTTAGATCGTCAGCGTCTGCCATCCTAAACGAGTTTTTGCAATACTTTTTACAAACTTCATAAAGTTTGTTGGTATTACTGCTTTGCAATCCACCTATAACGAGCATTGCATCACATTTTTTAGCTAGTTCGGCTGCCTCACGTTGGCGTCCTATAGTAGTATAACAAATTGTTTTAAAAACATCAACTGTTTTTTCACACAGAATTTTAATATTTTTTATAATTTTTTCAAATTTCTCTGCAGAAAACGTAGTTTGACACACAATTGCAACGTTTTCGTGCAATAAATCTGTAATATCGCAATCAATGTCGTTTATAATTTTAGCATTATTATTACACCACCCCAAAAGTCCCAAAATTTCGGGATGAGTTTTTTCGCCTACTATTACGATTTTTTTACCGATCAAATACTGTTCCTTAACTATCTGTTGCGATTTTTTTACGAACGGGCAAGTGCAATCAATTACTTTTACGTTGCGTTCTTTACAAACGTCGTAAAAGCTTTCGGGTACTCCGTGTGAGCGAAAAATAACGGTAGAATTATTTGGAACGTCGTCTAAATTTTCTACGGTTATAACGCCTTTATCTCTAATTTCCTTTAATACGCTTGGATTATGAATTAGCTCGCCTAAAACGTGAACGTTTTTCTCTTTTATATTAAGCGCTGTTTCTACGGCGTTTTTTACGCCGTTACAAAAACCGCTACTCTTCGCTACGAAAATATCCATTACTTTTTCTTTTTGCGCTTTTTCTCTTGTTTTTGCGCTTCCTTTTCAGCTAAAAAATTAGTACGTATTTCAAGCATTTTATTCATTAACTTTTCGTCGCATTCTAAAATTTGCTCTTCGGTGGGTTTTTTGTCGTAATATTCGCTAAATTCTATGGGTTCACCGATAATTATATCTGCCTTTCTAAAAATTTTTGCCTTTTTAACTTGAATTATTGGAATTATAGGCGATTTAGTTCTAATAGACATTAACGTTGCCCCGCTTTTAAAAGGTAAAAACGGTTCATCAGTTTTATTTCTCGTTCCTTCGGGAAAAAGCGCAACGACCTCTTTATTTTTTAAATAGCGCATTGACTGCATTAAAGCTTTTGCGTCGTTACCGTCGCGATTTACACAAATTGCTTGACATTTATCTAAAAACTTACCAAACAACTTATTTTTCCATAAATTTGATTTACCCATATAATGAACGGGTTGGTCGGTTACGCATACGGGATAAAGCACGTCCCAAATTCTATAGTGGTTGCAAACTACTATGTAGTTAGAATTATATTTTTGCAAATTGCCGTGTTTTTTATATGGGAATAACGGGCGTAAAATAAAACGTTCTACACCTCTTAAAAATTTAAACCATTTTTCGTATTTAGTTGGTTTTTTCTTTTCTTCCATTACACTCTTTCCTGAATCTTATTTTTTATAAAATTAACGACTTCGTCTATCGTCATTTTAGTCGTATCAACCAAAACTGCGTCTTCAGCCTGTTTTAAAGGCGCGTACTCTCTATTGGAATCTCTATAATCGCGTTCTTTAATCTCAGCCAAAATATCTTCGTAGCTTACCGTAAACCCCTTACCTACGTTTTCGGTAAATCTACGTTTTGCGCGTTCTTCCGCCGTTGCAGTAACATAAAATTTATATTCGGCGTTTGGCAAAACGTTTGTGCCTATATCTCTACCGTCTAAAACGCACGACATTTTACTTGCAATATTTCTTTGCATTT
>JAGAMH010000010.1 GCA_017624815.1 Clostridia bacterium | reverse complement strand
TCACGCACCTTACTTTATCAACTTTGCAAATCCCGACGACGAAGCAGCTGAAAAATCTTACGGCTACGTTTTAAACAGCGCTAAATTTTTAAAGTTGTTTGGCGGCAAACGCTTGGTGTTTCACCCTGCCGCTCAAGGTAAAGCAACTAGAGAAGAAGCCGTTAATCGCACCGCGGAAAGATTGAAAATTTTGCGTGATTTAATTTACGCCAACGGGTACGAAGATTTAATTTTTTGCCCCGAAACTATGGGCAAACAAGCGCAAATAGGCACGATTGAAGAAGTAGTAAATTTTTGTAAAATAGACAAAATATATACTCCTGCAGTAGATTTTGGACATATAAACGCGCGTGAACAAGGTAGTTTAAAAACTGTAGAAGATTACGAAAGCCGACTTCAATATATGATAGACGAGCTTGGGTACGAAAGAGTTAAAAACTTCCACGTGCATTTCTCAAAAATAATGTACGGCGGCAAGGGCGAAATAAAACACCTTACTTTTGAAGACCAAGTTTACGGTCCGGAGTTTTATCCCTTAGCGGTTGCGCTTAAAAAACTTAAATTAGAACCGTATATCGTAAGTGAATCAGACGGAACGCAAGCGGAAGACGCGCGCGAAATGAAAGAAATTTACGACGGCGTTGAGATATAAAAATAAATACCGTTGACATATATTAAATTTTTTGATAAAATAAAACGGTAAGAATTGTAAAGGCAAAAAATATGCAAACCAACGCAAAAAAAATATACGATTTAGTAAACGCCGAAGCGGTATATACCGCAAAAAGTGATTTAAGGCAGTATTTAACGGGCTTTCAAAGCTCGTTCGGCTACGTTATATCCGATAAAAACGGCAATACTTTTTATACCGATACCCGTTATTTGGAGGCAGCGGAAAAACAACTTAAAAATACCGACGTTGCCATAAAGGTTTTAGAACGCGGTCAAACTGCTTACGATTTATTAAGTGGTTATAAACAAGTTGCCGTTCCCGTTGCAAAAACTTACGCACCCGAATACGTACGCCTTAAAGAAATGGGAATAGAGATAGTAGACAGTTTACCTGCCTTTACTCAAGCCATGGCAATAAAAAGCGAAGAAGAAATTGCAAGCATTAAAGCTGCTTGCGAAATTACCGATAAAGCTTTTATCGCATTTTTAGGTACTTTAAAAGAAGGCGTAAGCGAAAACGAAGCAGCGGCTGAGCTTGAATATTTAATGCGTAAATTCGGCGCAAGCGGTACGAGTTTTGAAACGATTATGGCGTTTGGAGAAAACGGAAGCGTTCCCCATCACGAAACGGGTAATAGAAAGCTTAAATACGGCGATCCCGTTTTAATCGACTTCGGTTGTAAAGTAAACGGCTATTGCTCAGACTGTACAAGAACGTTGCTTTTTGGCGATAAGCCCGAAAATTCAGATTTTAAAAAGGCTTATAATGCGGTTTTGTCGGCGCATTTTGCGGCTAAAGAAAAAATTACCGACAATATTACGGGTAAGCAAGCCGACGCTTTTGCTCGCGACGAGCTTAAAAATTACGGTTTAGATAAATATTTTACCCACTCTTTAGGGCACGGAATAGGTATTAACGTACACGAATTCCCCCGACTTTCCCCCGCAAGTGACGATATTTTACAAAACGGTATGGTGTTTTCCGACGAACCCGGCGTTTATTTTGCAGGTAAATTTGGAATAAGAATAGAAGATACCGTAACTTTAGAAGGCGGAAAGGTAATAAGTCTTACAAATTCAGATAAAAAATTAATAATTTTATAATATAGTTAATAATTCAAGGAGAACAATATTATGGCATCAATTTTAGCAGGCGATATCAGAAAGGGCGTAACGTTTGAATACAACGGAAAGGGCGTTTACACCGTAACTGAATTCCAACACGTAAAACCCGGTAAGGGCGCAGCTTTCGTTAGAGCAACTATTAAAAACGTAGTAACCGGACAAGTTTTATCGGACATCACTTTCAACCCCACCACCAAACTCGAAACGGCTCAAGTTGAAACCAAGAAGATGACCTATTCCTACACTGACGGTGAATTCTACTACTTCATGGACCCCGACACCTTTGATATGACCACGCTTAACTTTGACCAAGTAGAAGAAGCTCTTAAATATATCAAAGAAAACGATATGGTTACCATTAAGTTCTTATATGGCACGGCATTCTCCGTTGATCCCGAAAACTTCGTTGAACTTAAAGTTACCGAATGCGAACCCGGCGTTAGAGGCAACACCGCAACCAACGCAATGAAAAACGCTACCGTTGAAACGGGTGCAACCGTTCAAGTTCCCATGTTCGTTGAAGAAGGCGAAATTATTCGTATCGATACCCGTACCGGCGAATACATGGCGCGCGTAGGCAAATAATTAATGAAAGCCGTGATTCAGAGGGTTAAAAATACTACGCTCTCGGTAAACGGTGAACTCATATCCCAAATCCCTTTCGGCTTGGCAGTGTATCTCGGCGTAAAAGTTGGCGATACACCGCTTCAGTCTACCCAAATTGCAAAAAAAATCGCTGCACTCCGCGTATTTTGCGACGAAAACGATAAAATGAATTTATCGGTAAAAGACGTTGGTGGAGAAGTGCTTTTAATATCGCAATTTACTTTATACGGCGACTGCTCACACGGCAACCGTCCAAGCTTTACTATGGCTGAACGTCCCGAAAAGGCAAACGAACTTTACGAACTTTGCGCAAAATCTTTAAAAGAATTCGGCGTACCCGTTAAAATGGGAGTGTTTGGTGCGGATATGAAAATAGAACAGTATAACGACGGTCCAGTTACCGTTATTTACGAAGTTTAAAATATACAGGGCGGATTATTTCGCCCTGTCGTTTTATATAGGAAAAATATGAAAATTAAGTATTTAGGAACGGGCGCTGCCGAAGGCTTTCCCGCAATGTTTTGTAATTGCACCCATTGCAAAAACGTAAAAAAATTAGGCGAAAGCGAATTTAGAACGCGCTCGCAAGTGTTAATTGACGAAAAAATTTCAATCGACTTCCCCCCCGAAGCGTATGCTCACTCTTTAAAGCACGGCGTAAATTTATCTAATATTAAACACCTTTTAGTAAGCCATTCGCATATGGATCACTTCTACGCTCACGATTTTATTTTGCGCGGATATAAATATGCAAAGGAGATGAGGGAAGAAGTTAGTAATATTTTTGGCAATTCAGAGGTGCTAAAAGTTTATAACGAGTGTACCGCAAGGGAACTTAAAAAAGAAGTTGCCCCCCATATATGCCTTAACGAAATAGCTCCGTACCAAGTTTTTAGCATTGACGGCTATAAAATAATTACTCTTCCCGCGCACCATAGTAGCGAAGAAGAAGCCCTTCTTTTTTATATCGAAAAAAACGGCAAAGGCTACTTGCATTTATACGACACGGGCGAAGAGTTTGAAAAGAGTTTAAAATTTCTTGCAAAAAACAACGCCAAAGTTAATTTAGTTAGCTTTGATTGTACGTTTGTTAATGCAACGGCAATTCGCACGGCAAGACATATGGGTATTGAAAATAATATGCTCGTTAAAAATCGCTTGATAAGTTTAGGTATTTGCAATGAAAATACGAAATACGTTATAACGCACTTTTCGCACAATGTAAATCCAACTAAAAGCAATTTGCAATCTGTAGAAGAAAAGTACGGCGTAACAGCGGCGTACGACGGTATGGAAGTGGAAATATAATGCACCCTATAAAACATTTTTTAACTATAACTAAACATAGGCATAAAGTAATGGCACATTGCTTTAAAGTGGGTTTGTTTTGGCAAGGGCTTTGCCACGATATATCAAAATATTCACCCGTTGAATTTTGGCGCGGGGCAAAATACTTTCAAGGTAACCGCAGTCCTCAAGCAAAAGAAAGGGAGCTTTTCGGCTACTCGGCAGCGTGGCTTCATCATAAAGGAAGAAATAAACACCACTTTGAATACTGGACGGATAGCGACGCAAACGGCAATACGGTAGCAGTTAAAATGCCCGCCAAATATTTAGCCGAAATGGTTTGCGACAGAATTGCGGCAAGCAAAATTTATTTAAAAAAGGATTACACTAACTCAAGCCCGTTAAACTACTTTTATTCAAAAAACGATATGCATTTAATGCACCCGCAAACGGCACAGGATTTAGAAAGGTTTTTATTATTCCTTGCTGAAAAGGGAGAAAAATATACCTTTAAAAGATTAAAAAAATACGTAAAAGATTATAAATAAAATGCGCGTTAAAAAACGCGCATTTTTCTATTTACAGCTTCTTGCAATGCAAATATTGTCTTGTTCTCTATTTCTCAATTCTTTTACGGGGTGTTCGCTATCCTGATATCTATAATCCTTTCCAAGCCTTTCAATCGCCTTTTCAATAACAAGGTGCGAAGGCGTTTTTTTGCCGTCGTCTAAAAGCGCTTTTTGATAGTCGAAATATCTGTGGTCGTTGGGCAGCTTTTTAACTTCCGAATAATCCATATCGTCGGCGGTTAGGGTAACCGTATTTGCCAAAACCTTTCTTATATAATCCTTGTTAGAACCTAATTTTAAAAGTTTAGGAAAATCTCCGTCGCCAATTACGCACTCGTAACTTTTCTTTTCATACTTTTTCAAAAGCTTTGCAACGGCTTTTAAATGGCTTACTTCCATTTTAAAATGTTCGCCCCAAATCTTTTTAATATATTCGTTTGATTCGTCTTCGTACATAGAATAATAAAGGTAGCACTCGCAATATTCATGTAATAACCATTGTTCAAGCCAAGTCATAGTGGGGTCTTTAAGGCTTTCGTATTGCGTTACGTGCGCTTCTTCAATCATAGCTATTTCGGCGTAAAGTTTTCTACCCAAATCATTTTTATACCATTGAGCAATGTTCATATAATAATTCATTGTTTGCTGTTCGGCGGCAGTAATAGTTGCTGCAACCAATTTAGAATAAAGTTTTGCCTTTTCACCGTTCATATGCGGCTTTAATTCGTCTACGGGATAGCGGTGTTCGGCAACGGTAGGTCTGCCGGGCATAATTTCAGTATATCTGCCAACCAACACGTCGGCGTCAATACCTTTGTCCGTTTTTAAAAGGTTAGCAAAGCGATAAAGGTGATCAAAATCTTCTAAAAGAGCAAAGTTTAAAGCCTTAATATTCGTTTGGTCAGTTTCGTTTTTTGCAAGCGTAGCCGTTAAATCAATTGCCAACTGTTCGTAAGCGATCGTCGTTTCTAAAATACTTTCGTTTAAGGGCTTTAAACAGCTTATGCGCTTTTGCTGTTGCTGTTCTTGTCGCCTAATAATAGCCAGCGTTTGCAAAATTTCCGGCTCGTTGCAATGCCTTGCAAATTGGTGCATAAACCAGTTAGATTCAAACTCCGTGCCGTTCATAAGTATTACGCGCGTTTTAGTATAAGGCGAAGTTTTTTCTTTATTATAACTTTTAGGATAAGTTTTTTTCATGGGTAAAAAGTTGTTTTCAAGTGATTTACACCTTTCGTTAATTGGGTTCATAATAATACCTCCAAGCAAGTTTTAGCCTATTGCCGTTAATTTTAAACGAATAAGCTTAAAAAAAACAAAAAAGTATTGATTTTACCCCGTTTTAGTGTTAAACTTTTAATATAGGAGAATTAAAATGTTATATTTACCCTTTGTTTATAATAAAAAAGACGAATATTCCTGTGTGTATATAGTGGGTTTTGCAAATCAATTTAGCAATCCCATAACGGCGCAAAGTTATTTATATCAAATTGCAGAAGCGTTTGACGACTTAAATCATACCACGGTAAGGCTGCTTTTTTTAGAAAACGATATTAACTTTCATTCGTATGCAAAAGACCTTTTGGAAAACGACGAAAACTCCTTCGTTTTTATTTTTAGTGAAAATGAAATTTTAGCCGAAAATAGCGAAAAAGCAGTTTCAATAACTCCTTGCGTAAATGTGGTGGACGTAAGCGAAGTATCATTAAAAGAAGTATGCGAGCAGGTGCAATACCTTCTTCCAAAAATGGAAGAAAACGCGAACAACGTTATATATGAACCGTTTTATTATTTTACCTTGCTAAAATCAATTTTTAACTACGTAACCGAAAAAACGGACGTAGCGTTAAAACGCGACGATATTTATCAAGCTTACGAACTTATTGCAAACTTAAAGGTTGCGCACCATTTAAGGCAAATATATTCCGACGATATTCCCTTTGAAGATTTTTATAACTTCGTTAGAAAGCAAGTTTATATAGTATTAACTTCTTGCGAAAAGAATTATAAAAAGGAAGAAATGGCAATTTTAGGCACGCTTGCAAAATCGCTTATCTACGCTTTGGAAAATCCCGAATCGGATGATGAAGAAGAGGAAGAATACGAAGAAGAATACGTAAAATCGCGCATGATAGACGACGAAGACGAAGTTGTTGAAGAAGAGCCTATATCCGCGCCTACCGTTTCCGAAGTACAATTTTCGGCAATCTCTCAAAAGAAGCTTGAAAAGGGTGATTATTCGCTAATTGACGTTATTATGTATGAAGAAGCTTATCGCTTTGCGGTAGATAACGCAATAAGAGAAGCCGAAGAATACGGTGAAGTAAAGGAAACGTCGTCGGGCGTTTATGCGGTGGAAGATAAAACGGTAGTTAAGGTAGTGCTCACTTCCCCCGATATAGAAATAGACGACAATGTTTCCGAATCTGTATGGTACGGCAAATACCAAAAATTTTCCTTCGATATTTACCTACCCGAAGACTATTCTAAAAAGAAAATTCTTTTTACCGCTCAAATTTACTTTAACGGCGTGTTGGCAACTAGGTTAAAAATTTTAGCCGATTGCAGCGGCAGTCAAGCACCCGTAAAGTGTGAACGTTACGATATAACTAACGCATTTATATCCTACGCTAGCCAAGACAGAAACGTAGTTTCTATGATAGTTCAAGGTTTAAGAAAAGCCCGCCCCGATTTAAACGTTTTCTTCGACGTAGAAACTTTACGCAGCGGCGAAAGTTGGGAAAATGAGTTAAGAACGCGCATAGACGGTTGCGACGTATTATACCTTTGTTGGTCGCATAATGCAATGGCGTCTAAATGGGTAGACTACGAATGGCGTTACGCTTACCAAAATAAGGGCATAGATTGTATAGAGCCTATTCCGTTAGAAGAGCCTTCGATTTGTCAACCTCCTCAAGAGCTTGCATCTAAGCATTTTAACGACTTAATGCTTTATATCCGTAAATAAAATTGCAAAAAAATACCGTCCGAGTTTAAAATATTCGGACGGTTCTTATTACCTATTAAGTTTGCCGTTTAAACGCTTGTGCAGTTTTGCATATAAAAGCCCAAAGCCTAAAACCATAATTATAAATAAAATTATAAAATACGCCGAGCCTAAAGCAAGCGGTTCTTTGCTAAATCCAAACATTCCCGCAGGCGAATTGTAATTTAAAAAAAAGTAGGGGAAGGGTTCACCCTTTCCAAAATCCACGTTAAACGCCCCTAAAATAGTAACGAATACAAAATAAAGTAACGGGGCAACGGCGGTATATAAAACGTGCCGCTTTTTAAAATTAATAACTTTGTCGTCTATAAAAAAATCGGCAATAGCTAAAACGGGAGTAATAACGTGCGTTAAAAGGCTTATTGGCGACCACGCGTGGTAAGTTTCGTCGGCAAACGGCGCAAGTAACGTGCAAAAAACTAAGCCGGTTATGGTAATGGATACGGTAAAAAAGTATTTTAATAAGTAAAGTCTTTCCACCCAAACGTCGTCGCGTTTCATGAGCGAAAAAATTACTAAAATTAGCATAGTTG
>JAGAMH010000064.1 GCA_017624815.1 Clostridia bacterium | reverse complement strand
TCGCGTTCGGAAATACGCGTACTTTGCGCGTCGGCGCCATACGCCGACGGCGGAAAAAGTAAATACGTTCGCGTTTACGTGGATATAGAATACGATACAAACGCCCGGGGCGGCGTGCGTGAGTAAATAAATTTATAACTTTTTCTATATCTTCAAAAAGACCGTGCAAACGCAGTTTAATCATAATTCCTCCACGTCAACGTAACTACTCGATACGTAAACTTGTATAATATCGAACGTGAAGGCTACGAAGTCGGTAAGTTCTTCCAAGCCTTTAAGGCTAAAAATTTCTTTAATTTTTATTAAGCAACTACGTCCGCTGTAGAAGTGTTTTAAGTGTTCGCAGCAACGCAGGCGCTTCGATTCTTGGCAATTGTCAATTGCTTCTTCTTCGCCAAAACCTTCTTCGTAAGCGTCGTCTAAACAATCGCAATTGTTATAATAATCACATTCCTCAAAGTAACGAGCGCCTTCGTATTCGTCTAAGACAATTTCGTCGCCGACTTTAAATTTACGGTCGTTTTTGCGGATTTCAAACGGTTTTCTACCGTCAATAACTGCTTGAAAGTATTCAGGCTTTATTTTTAAGTGCTTGTTTCTCATATCACACCGCCTTCGCCGGGTATATCCGAAAAAAGTTCTAACATTTCGCCGTCCGTTTCTTCGATAAATTTTTCAATTTTGTAAACGGGGATTTTCGTTCTCTCGCTTAATAATTTTAAATACTTTTCATAAGCGTCTTTAAGCGAAAAAGCAAACATACACATATCTAAAACGTTAGCTTTGCCTAACAAGCCTAAATGATTTGGGGTTACAACGGCAAGCACGTTGTCTTTAATCACTTTTTCAAGTTTTCCGTCTTCGTAAACGCAGCAAGTAAACTTTTTATCCATTACGCACCGCCTTTGCCTTTTTTACGGCGGTTAAGTTCTGCGGTTATACGCGTTAGTCGCGACTTTTGAGATATAACGGTTAAAGCCTTTTCTAATTCTTCAACGGTGGCTTCTTTTATGGCTTCGCAGAATTGCTGATATTCCGGTCCATAAGATTGCAACGTACTAAGTACGTTTGGTTTGTGATAGTTCATTTTATCCATTGTGCACCCCCAAATTAACGTAATTTATTCTGCGCAACGTTTTAATTCGCGGACTGCATGCGCGCATCGTTGCAACCGTGCGCAATATTTCGGTTGCAGATTTGTCGCTTCGACGGCTAATTAGCTGCACTAACTCCGATAGCGCCGTACGCATATTTGCCGCTAAGCACATTAAGTCGTAAGTGCTGCAATCTTTTAACGCAACTTCGGCGCCGTAAAGCGTTACCTGTGCAATTGCATAGCCTTGTTCAAATTCTTCCACAACGTCGCGGCGTAAACCGCGCGCCGGGAAAAGCACGTTTGTTCTTTGATTCATAACATCGACCTTCCTTTTTTTGTATTTGTCGGAAAGGGGAGTTGAACCCCTTGTTAAAACCGTTTCCGACGTTCCGACCTTGCGCCTACCGTTTATTACAACGGCAGGACTTAAAGGTCGATTTGCTCCCCCGAGGATTTGAACCCCGTAAAGTTGCGCATTTAGGGAGCGTGATTTAACGTAAAGTTTTTAATTTTAGAACAATAGTTCTTAAATACTATATCAGAATTATAGTTCTATGTCAAGACAATCAAGAAAAAAAGTTCTAAAATTTTAGTATGTCATTCGCAGAAAATTTAAATTATTTATTAAAAGATACCTCTATAAGTCAATATCAATTAGCATTAGCAATTGGTTATTCTCAGCGTGCAATTTCAAAATGGATAAATGGACAAGCTGAGCCGTCGGCTACTGCTATTTTAAAATGTGCAGAGTATTTTAACGTTTCTACAGATTTTTTACTTGGCAAAGAGGATTATGGTTTTAAGAAAAATAGTAATAATAGAGCCTTGCATTTAGAAACGGTAGACAATTCTAAAATTAGTAATTTCAATACGAACAAGTTTAAAGAATTGAGAAAAGAAAAAGGACTAACGCAATTTGAGTTAGCCCAAAAATTAAATATTGACCAAACAACTATATCGAAATGGGAATTAAATAAAGCATTGCCTGATACGACTATGCTTCTAAAATTAGCAAATCTTTTTAATGTTTCTACAGATTATCTGCTTCAGCGTACGTCTTACTATTTTCCTGATACAATCTCGCAAGAATTAAAATTAGACGAGCAAGAACAAGAGCTTATAGATTGCTACCGTAAACTTTCGCCGTATTTGCAGGGGCTTGCCTTAGAAACGGTGCGCGGCTGGAGCGGCGAAGGTAAAGACAGTAAGGAGGCGGATATTCTTTCCAAGAACAAACGCGCGTGATAAAATAACTCCTACACCCGATATGGGTAAAGGAGTTAATTTTTTATGACAAAAGAAGAATTAGAAGCAATCGAACAAATTTTTAAGTTGTCTTCGTGGCTATTGTTTTCTGCCGATAAAGCGGAAAACGACCGAAAAAGAATGCTTGAGGTAATAAAAAAAATGCCGCAGGTAAAGTAATACCCTTTCCTACAAGCAAAGAAATTAAAATTTTAAAGGGGGAACAGCAGGAAGAAATTAAAATAAACGACGTGCAAGAATCGGCAATTCATTTTAATCAAAAGGAGATAATGAAAATGCCGGAATCTTTTAGAAAAACTATAAAACATGGTTCTTTTACCGTTCGAGTACGAAAAAAGCCGAATGGTACTTACGAAGCGCGCTACCGTGCAAACGGATATAATATAAGCGTTTCGTCGAAAAAATTTAATAAACTTAAAGCAAAATTTGCTGAAGCTTTGAACGAATATACCAAGCCGACAAAGCGAACTGCGGCTACATTGTTAGACACCGCCGTTACGTCGACGGTAGAATATTCGGCGCCGATGTTTTCGGAAGTGTTTGAGCAATGGCTTGAACTTAAACGTCCGCATATTAAGCGCAATACTTACGATTATTACGTACAACTTTACGAAACAAATATTTTGCCTATGTTTTTTGCGCGCAACGTTGACGCTATAAAACAGTCTGAAGTATTGCAGTTAATAAACAAGTACGTAGACCAAGGCAAAATGCGAACAGCAACAAAAATTTACCAAACATTAAAAGCTGTTTTTGAGTTCGCCATTGGCGAAGAGTACGTAGCGAAATCGCCGATGCAAAAAATAAAGCCGCCTGTTTACGAAGAACAGAACGGCGAAGCGTTTACTTTGCAGGAAGAATCGCAATTTTTGCAGTTGCTCGAAGGTAGCAAGTGCAACGAGGAAATTAAAAGCGCTCTTATATTTATACTTTATACTGGGATAAGACGCAGTGAACTTGCTAGCGCTAGTATCGAAGGCGATTTTATTCGGGTTGTTTGCGCAAAAACACGCAAAGGGTTTAAAGAAAAAGTACGTTTTATACCTATAACGCCTATGCTTGCAAAGTATTTGCCGGGAATGGACCTGCTTAATTTAAAGAACGTTAGACCTGATGCGCTTACCCAAGCGGTAAAAAGGCTTATGCCTAATCATCGCTTGCACGAACTGCGTCACACGTTTATTACTCGTTGCCAAGAGTGTGGTGTTCCGCGAGAAGTCGTTTCGGTTTGGGCAGGGCACGCCGCCGATAATACTATGACAAGCAATGTTTATACGCACTTTTCGCTAGAATTTATGCTTGAGCAAGCGAAGAAGATTATCTATAATCTTTAGTGGCAAATTTTCCCCATTTAGTCCCCGCAAAATTAAATTGGTGCATAAAAATAAGCCCGCAAATCATATAAAATAGTCAAATTATACGAAAAACGGGCTATTTTGGCTGGGGTAGCTGGATTTGAACCAACGAATGACGGAGTCAGAGTCCGTTGCCTTACCGCTTGGCGACACCCCAATAATTTAGTTAGCTTAATTATTATATAAAACGGATAAAAAAAATACAAGCGTTTTTAACTTCGTTTTATATTTTTTTTGTAATTAATTTATGGGCGCTTTAATTAAAAATGCTTTTATTTATAAACGTGGCTATTCAACTTAAAATAATCGAGCTAATTTCTTTAACAAGATAAAGTAACTTAACAAAAACAGTCAAAAATGTAGAAAAAATGCAATATAAAACAACGTAAATGTAATGGAAATTTTGCAGTTTTATGTTATAATTATGTTACGCGGAAGATTGCGCCGCGTAGTTTTGCGTGCGTGCGTATTGCGCATACGGCTAATACTTATTATAAAAAAGTTGTTTTTTGTCTACACTAAAAACAAGGAGCAAGCAGGGCTGCTTGCTAAAAACAATTAAAGGCATTAATGCGGGTTTAACCCGTTTAAATTTTTCAGGAGGAAGAAATGAGTAATCAAAAAACCAAAAAGCCCTTACTGTGGATTATTTTAACCGCAGTATTTGCAGTGTTAATGGTCGCTGTTATTGTTGGCAACTCTATTGCCGCCGATTACGAATCGCTTATTAACATGGCTCTCGGAATCGATCCCGTTACGGTTGTTAAAGCTAGGGGGGACGATAACGAATACGAATATTTTGCTACCGAATATCAATCTGCCGAAGATTTATTAGAAGACGATAAATACTGGGCAGAAGTATTAACCGAAGAAGGCGCGGTATTATTAAAGAACCAAAACGGCGCACTTCCCTTAGCTAAAAACGCAAAGGTAAGTATCTTCGGCCACTCGAGCGTTAACATGCTCGTTTGCGGTACTGGTTCGGCAGATATCGACGCAACCGGCGCACACGACTTAAAATACACCTTAGAAGAAAACGGTGTAGACGTAAACGACGATTTGTGGAATTTCTACGTTGACAATATCGAAAAATATCCCACCGTTCCCAAAAAAGGCGACCAAAGCATTAGAAGCGGCGACGGCAGCATAGATTACTATCTCGTAAACGAAATTCCTTGGAAGGATATTTCTACTAAAGGCGATATAGAAACTTACGACGACGCAGCTATAATGGTAGTTTCTCGTTTGGGCGGCGAAATGTACGATATCCCTGCAAAAGCGGCGGAATTTGAAGGTGATAAGATAAATAAAGGTAACAGTGAAGAAACTGCTACTGGCAATATGCTGGAACTCACCCACAACGAACTCGACGTGTTAGAAAACCTTAATAAAAACTTTGATAAAGTTATAGTATTAGTAAACTCTTGCAACGCAATGGAATACGACTTTATCGATAACGAAAAATACGGCGTAGACGCTTGCCTTTGGATAGGTTATACCGGTCTTATGGGCTTAGACGGCGTTGCAGATCTTTTAACTGGCGACGCTAACCCCAGCGGTAGAATAGTTGATACCTTCTGCGTAGATAACTTAACTTCCCCCGCAATGGTAAACTTCTACGGCGGAACTTGGTCTAACGTAAACGACTATATGGATTTATCCGGTCAAGGCGGCGGCGAACTTGACAGTAACAAATTCTACAATGTATATCAAGAAGGCATTTACGTAGGCTACCGTTACTACGAAACGAGATACGAAGACAGCGTGTTTGGAAGAGCGGGAGTAGGCGAATACGACTATTCTAAAGACGTAAAATATCCTTTCGGCTACGGACTTTCCTATTCTACTTTTGAACAAGAATTAGCTGAAGCAAAAGAAAGCACCGACGGTAAATCCTTCGAATTCAAAGTAAAAGTTACCAACACCGGTAACGTTGCGGGCAAAGAAGTAGTGCAAATTTACTTCCAATCCCCCTATACTCAATACGATATCGACAACGGAATTGAAAAGGCTGCAATAGAACTTTGCGGCTTTGCAAAAGCTCCCGTTGCGGCAGATACAAGCAAAGCGGAACTTACTAAGCTTCTTGCTCCCAACGACGGTCAAGCAGGCGGCGACGACGAATGCGTAGTTACCATCACCGTTGATAAAAAGGAACTTAGAGCATACGACGCAAACAACGCTAAAACTTACGTTATGGACGCAGGCGATTACTACTTTGCAGTAGGACACAACGCACACGACGCTTTAAATAACGTTATCGCGTTAAAGGACGCAGAAGACGCATCCGTAACTGCAGATGCAAGCAAAATCTTTATAGCAGACAACAACACGGCAGGCGACGCAGCTTTAGCTTGGAAGTGGAATAATCCCACTTTAGATACCAACACTTTCTCCGTTTCTAACGAAGGTGAAGCAAATTACGCTATTACCAACCAATTTGACGACGCAGACTTAAATAAATTAACTGCAGAACAAACGGATAACCAAACGGTTCAATATCTTTCTAGAAACAACTGGACTAATACTTGGCCTCAAAAGTTAGAAATTAAATTATCTCAATATTTACACGATAATCTTACCGGTATTAAAAAATACTCCGACGTTAAAGACAGCATTGATACGACTGGTATGACTCTTCCTGAAACGGGCGATCCCAATTCGACTGTATTACAGGATTTAGCTGGCGCAGATTACGACGATCCTAGATGGGGACAAAAGGGAACTTTAACCCTTGCTCAACTTATAGGCAAAGACTTCGACGATCCTATGTGGGAAGATTTACTCGACCAAGTTACCTTTGAAGAAATGTGTCAACTTATCGGCGTAGGTTATCACTCTACCATGTCAATGTACTCCATTGCTAAACCTCAAACTATCGACGAAAACGGACCTCAAGGCTTTACTAAAAAGCTTACCGACATTACCGGCGAAGGCGGCAAGAGCTGCGCTTATACCGACGAAAATATCATGGCGGCAACTTGGAACGTTGAACTTATGCAAAGAATAGGCGAACAACTCGGCGAAGATATCCGTTGGGCAGGCGGCACCGGCTTATACGGACCCGCAATGAACACCCACAGAACTCCTTATTCGGGACGTAACTTTGAATACTATTCCGAAGACGGTTTCCTTGCAGGTAAAATTGCCGCGGCAGAAAGCTACGGAATTGAAAGCAAAGGCTGCTACGTTTACGTTAAACACTTTGCGTTAAACGACCAAGAAACCAACTGCCGTTGCCTTTCCGTATTCGCAAACGAACAAACCATTCGTGAAGTTTACCTTGAACCCTTCGAACACGCAATCGTAGACGGCGGTGCAAGCAACGTTATGAACTCTTTCTCGAGAGTAGGCGTTACTTGGTCGGGCGCTCACGCAGGACTTAGCACCAACGTATTAAGAAAAGAATGGGGTATGAAAGGCTTTGCCGTTACCGACTATTCTACTTCTGGAACTACCTATCAAGTACGTTTAGGACTTCTTGCTGGTACCGATACTTGGGACTGCTCGTCTTACGGCGCTTGGGGTAAAGAACTTGAAAGAACGGCTAAAACGGACGTTATTATGCTTAATGCAATGCGCGACGCAACTCACCGTATTTTATACACCGTTGCAAACTCCGCAGCAATGAACGGCATTGGCCCTCACGACGTATTAGAACCTACCACCCCTTGGTGGAAGAACGCGGTAGTAGTGGCAATAGTAGCTTTGGCAGTATTAACCGTAGCGTCTGCAGGTATGACAGCTTGGGGCTTTATTAAAGGCAAAAAGGCAAACAAAGCCGAATAATAAATTTATTAAAAATATTTCTCAAAACCACGGTGGTTAAATAAAAAATAAAATTTAATTTTTAAGGAGAAAATATATGAGAAAAATATTTAAAAAAGTACTCGTTGCAATGGTACTCGTTGCTATGATCGTAACCGTTGCTATGTTAGCTGGTTGCAAAAAGACCTACGTTCAAGGAGCTAAATTCGGCAACGCTGACTACAACAACATGACCAGAACTCTCGTTCTCGTT
>JAGAMH010000063.1 GCA_017624815.1 Clostridia bacterium | reverse complement strand
GTCTTGTAGGCGTTTTCTTAGGCAACTGCGCAATGTATTTAGCCTATAAAATATTTGGTGACGGACTTAACGATTACTTCCATAAAAATATCGACTTAGATTTTGAAAAATTAAGAAATTCTAAAAGAATAGCTTTTTTCGTATTTATTTTATATTTTTTACCGGCTATTCCCTACGGTCTTATCTGTTTATTTTCGGCGTCTTTAGATTTGAAATTTCCAAAATATATTTTACTTACAACTATTGGCTCTATCCCTTCTATATTTATAGGCGTTGGTTTGGGACATATGACAATGTCGGCAAGTTGGATTATCTCCGTTATAGTATTTGCCGTACTGGTTACACTGATTATAGTTATAGGAATTAAACGCAAGGCGGTTTTTGCTGCAGTTAATAAAATGATTCATAAATCTCAAAAAGAAAAGCACGGCGACTTTATCGTAAAGCCTGCACATCCCTTTACTTTATTTATAGTTAGAATAGTATTTTCCCTTTTAGTTAAAAAGTTTAAATACAAGCTTAAAAAGAACGTAAACGTTAAAGGCCCTTGCATAGTTATTTGCAACCACGGTTCTTTTTACGACTTCGTATTTTCCGCGTTAGCCGTTAAATACGATAAGCCGCAATATATGGTTGCGCGATTATTCTTTTACAAAAAGCTTGTTGCGTGGGTTTTAAAAAAGGCTGGGGCATTCCCTAAGAGCATGTTTTCCGCAGATATGGAAAATATGCAAAACTGTATGCGAGTGTTAAGGCACGGCGGCGTTTTAGTTATGATGCCCGAAGCAAGACTTTCCACCGTTGGTAAATTTGAAGGAATTCAGGACACTACCTTTAAATTTATTAAAAAAATGAAAGTAGACCTTTATACCCTTAAAATTAACGGCGCGTATTTGGCTTCACCTAAATGGGGCGACAAGGTTAGAAAAGGCTCTTTAGTTGAATGTGAATTGAATCAGCTTTTAACGGGTGAAGAAATTAGAGATATAGCCGAAGAAGAGCTTATTGAAAAAATTAACACCGCCCTTGATTACGATGAATTTAAGTGGCTTGAAAGCAAGCCCGAATTAAAATATAAGAGCAAAACGCTTGCCGTGGGCTTAGAAAATATTTTATATAAATGCCCTGAGTGCGGAAAAGAGTGCACGCTTAAAACGCATAAACGCACTATTATTTGTGAAGAGTGCGGACTTACAGCAACGCTTAACGACAGATACGCTTTTGTAGACGGTAAGCCTTTTAAAAACTTTGTAGATTGGTACGAATGGCAAAGCGCGGAACTTGAAAAGGAGATTTTAGGCAACCCCAATTACGAGCTTAAAGACGAAGTTGAGTTAAAGTTACAGTCTTACGACGGCAAAAAACAGCTTAGAACGGCAGGGTACGGAACGTGCGTATTTTCACGAAACGGGCTTGTATATAGCGGAACTATCGACGGTGAAACGGTTGAAAAAGTATTTAAAATGAAAGAAGTTTTCCGCTTGCTTTTCGGCGCGGGAGAAGACTTTGAAATATACGAAGGAAGGCAGCTTTACTACTTCGTACCCAAAGATACGCGTAGCGCCGTTAAATGGTATATTGCAAGCTGCATACTTAAAGAAAAAGCCTAACCTTAAGAGGTGAATTATGGAAAAAGATACTAACCGCAAAGAAAAGGCGTTAAGCGCTATAAGTTTAAAGTCTTTTATATTAGTAAGCGTTATGCTTTTAATAATTTTAGCGCTTTCGGGAGCTATGTCTTACTTTATTCCACAAGGCAAGTTCTCTTACGACGAAAACGGCGCAATAATTCCCAACACATTCGTTTTAGGGCAAGTTAAAGGCATTGAAATTTGGCGAGTTATAACCGCTCCCTTCCGCGTGTTTGCAGGGGAAGATTCGCTTACAATTATAATGATAAGCATTTTCCTTTTGGTAATGGCGGGCATATTTAACGTAATGGAAAAAACGCAAGGCGTTCACGTTTTAATAAAAAGATGCGTTACCGCCTTTTCACATAGAAAGCGTTTAGTATTATGTATAGCCATTTTCGTATTTATGCTTTTTGGAAGCTTTTTTGGAATGTTTGAAGAGCTTGTTACCCTTCTTCCTATCGTAATGATATTTATGCTTTCGCTTAGATACGACACGTTGACGGGTTTGGGCGTTTGTATGCTTTCGGCGTGCTTCGGATTTTCCGCAGCAATAACCAACCCTTTCTCGGTAGGTCTTGCCGCCGAGGTTGCAGGCGTTGCCGTATACGAAGGCGTTTGGTTAAGGTTGGTTTTCTTTGCTCTTATTTTTGCCGTTTTGTGTGCGTTCATTTTATTACATACCAAAAAAATTACGGCAAACCCGCAAAAATCTTTAACGTACGATATTGATAGGGAAAAGCTTTTAACGCTCAACTTTAACGCATCCGAACAAAACCCCAACGAAGCTAAACTTTTTAAAACATACGCAATATTCTTTGGAATAGAACTGATTATTTTAATTTTAATTGCCTCGATAAGAGCAATATCGGGCTACGCGATCCCCATCCTTGCAGCAACCTTTTTAATAGGTGGAATAATTAGCGGCTTAATCGTTTGCGAAAACAAAAAGCAAGTATTTATTTGGTTTGGCAAGGGTGCGCTTGGAATGTTGCCCGCAGTATTTATGATAATGCTTGCAACTTCCGTTAAGCTCGTTTTAGACGAAAGCCAAATTATAGACACTATTATGAATTGGGCGATAACGACGCTTTCCGGTCAAAATAAATTCGTTTGCGTATTGTTAATTTATTTATTAATATTGTTCTTGCAAATTTTTATAGGCTCGGCTTCTGCAAAAATAATGCTTATTATGCCCATTATAATGCCTATATGCACGGCGCTTGGAATTTCGCCCGCAACGGTTATTTTAACTTACTGTATAGCCGACGGCTTTACCGATATGATACTTCCCACCAACCCCGTATTGCTTATAGGTCTTTCTATGGCGAACGTAAGTTATGGAAAGTGGATTAAGTGGACGTGGCTATTGCAGCTTATTATTTTAGCTTTAACCGTTTTAATTTTATTGTTTGCAGTTGCAATTAATTATTAAAAAGATATCCCCCGACGATTTCGTCGGGGGATTTTTTTCG
>JAGAMH010000062.1 GCA_017624815.1 Clostridia bacterium | reverse complement strand
CTTCGTTGTTCTCTTTCATCACAACGCGTAGTCCTACGTTGTAGTTGTAGTAAAGTCGGCCGTCGTTGCCGACTTTAGGGGGCATTTTTGTTCCTTTTGTCATAGTTTTCTTTACCTTCCTTAGTTTTATGCAAGTAATTCTTGCATTTGTAAATATTATATGCAATAAATTCTTGCTTGTCAAGACTTTTGCAAGATTTTCTTGCTATAATAATCTTAAGAAGGAGATTAACATGCTAAGAATTAAAGAATTAAGAAAAATTTCAGGCGAATCGCAAGTTTCTATTGCGAAAAAACTCAATGTAAGTAGACAAGTTTATGCAAACTATGAAAACGAGATTAACGAACCACCTTTTGAAACGTTATGTAAATTAGCTTCGATATTCGATTGCAGCGTTGACTATTTACTCGGAAGGGTGGACGATTACGGCAACGTTACCGAAGAAGAGCGCGCTTCAGGTTTAAGCGAGCAAAAAAAAATAAGCATTACCCCGTTAGAAGGGGAATTGCTTATGCTTTTTAGGGAATTAGGTTACAAACACGGCGAATCCGTGCAAGCTTCTATATTAACGGTTATAGAAAATATGTTGAATTTAAAATAACGTTGTTTTACTCTAAAAGTTACACCCTTCCTGGGTGAATACTTTTAGGGGGTTCATTTTTATGAACACGGAAAAATTATTATTGCTGGCAAGTAAAATTATGTTTGCCAGCGCAACCGGCGACAGTTCGGACCTTACGAATTGCGCAAAACAACTTGCCGACGCGCTTTCTTCTAACGCGACGGCGCAACCAACGTCGACGTTGGCGAACGGTGAAGGGTTATTTTTGGAATTTACAAAAAAGGAGATTTCAAAAATGCCTACAAGATTTAAAAAACTATTTAGCGTTGACGGTTTAATCGTCCACGTAAGAAAACGCAAACGCAGTAAATACGGGTATCATTACGAAGCGCGTTGCAAAAAAGCCGGGCTTAATATTTCGGTATCGAGTACCGACCATACCGTTTTAAAGCAAAAGTTTATTGAAGCCTTAAAAAATTACGCGCTTGACGAATCGGGCTTTAAAGTTCCGCGTACGTTCCACGAATTTTCAATGTACTACTTTGAAACGTTCCGAAAACGTAAGGTCTCAAAAAAGACTATGCGCGCTGACTTATACCGTTATAACCACGATTTAAAAAATTATTTCGGATCAATAGCTTTGCGCGACATTACCCCGAAAGCTTGCCAAACTTTAATTGATTCAATTTCGGGTAAAGGTTATAAAAAAAGCGCGAAAGAAGTTTTTTCGCTGCTTAACGTTATATTCAAAAGTGCTATCGCTCATAACATACTTATACATAACCCGCTTTCTATTGTTATTCGCGACAGTCACGAGTGCGTACACGGTAAAGCGCTTACCAAAGACGAAGAACAGTTGCTTTTGGGAAAGACGCAGGGAACGCCTTTTAATTTAATGTTTGCCGTTGCTCTTTATACCGGGCTACGTCCGAACGAGTTTAAAACAGCGAGAATCGAAGGCCCATTTATTATTGCGGTAAATAGCAAGCGAAAACATAAGCGAATCGAATATAAAAAAATTCCTATATCGCCTATGCTCGCACCGTATTTAAGTAACGTTACCGAATTGCATTTTTACGTGCTTAATCGAATACGCGAAAAATTTAAAACGATACTTCCGAATCATAAGTTATACGACCTACGTACAACGTTTTATACGCGTTGTCAAGAATGTTACGTTGCGCCGGCGGCGCGCGACGAATTCGTTGGGCATAGTTCTGGCGTTTTGGTAGATACTTATACGGACTTATCCGACGAATTCCTTCTAAAAGAAGGACAAAAGTTAAAATATTGATTTTTGCCCCAAAAATTGCCCCAAATCTAAGCATTTTTTAATAATTGAAAAAATCGAAAAATGCTTAAAAACGGGCGAAAATGAGCAAAAAACGGCAAAAAACGGCTATTTTTTAATAAAATTTAGCCCTTCAAGTCCCGTCACCTCAACCAAAGCAACGGATGGCTAAGGCTGTCCGTTATTTTTTTACACTAATATAAAATTAAAGAAGAACTATTAATCAATTTATTATTGTAAAAAATAAAATAATATGCTATAATTTTTATATTCAAAAAAGGAGTGTAAATATGAGAAAAAGTTTAAAAGCAAAAGCATATATTTATCCGTTACCAGTTTTAATAGTTGGTACTTACGACGAAAACGGCGTAGCTAACGCAATGAACGCTGCTTGGGGAACTGTTTGCGATACGGCTCAAGTTTCCATTTGTTTAAGCGCAACGCATAAAACGGTTAAAAATTTACTTAAAACTAAGGCATTTACCGTAGCTATTGCAGATGCAAAAAACGTGGTTGCGGCAGATTACGTTAGTGTGGTGTCGGCTAACGACGTGCCCGGTAAAATAAAAAATACGGGCTGGCACGCCGTTAAAAGTAACTATGTAAATGCGCCTATTTTTGAAGAACTTCCTTTAATTTTAGAATGTAAATTAATAAGCTACGACACGGATAGCGAAATTTGTATTGGTGAAGTAATTAACGTAAACGTAGACGAAAGTATTCTAGATACTAGCGGTAAAATTGATTTAACTAAATTTGAACCTATTGCCTACGATTGCGGCACGCACGGTTATTACAAGCTTGGCGAAAAAGTAGGAAAAGCATTTTCCGACGGGTTAAAATTAAAATGAAAATAAAATATTTATCCTTTTTGTCCGTTTTAGCGTGTTTTGCAGTCGTCGTTTTGCACGCAAACGGCACTTTTTGGACGTTTGATACCTCGTTTAGATGGGTTAGCGCAAACGTTTTAGAAAGCATTTTTTATTTTGCCGTTCCCGTATTTTTTATGATAAGCGGCGCAACTTTAATTGATTATAGAGAACGCTACGATACTAAAACCTATTTTAAAAAGCGTGTATTAAAAACGTTAATTCCCTTTTTATTTTGGTCGGTTGCGTATTTTTTATTTCATCTGTTTACCGGTGCTTACGAAACGGAAAAGATATCGGTCGGGTGGTTTATTTCTAAATTAATGAATTCGGAATTTTGCCCCGTATTTTGGTTTTTTACACCACTATTTACTTGCTATTTGTGCATACCGATAATTTCGTTAATCCCAAAAGAAAACCGCAAAAAAGCGTTTGAATATTTAATTATAATCGGCTTTATAACTATTTCACTTTTGCCCTTAATTTTTAACCTTTTACAATTAAAATTCAATTTCGGATTAAGATTACCGCTTTTGGGCGAAGGTTATTTATTATTTATATTAATAGGCTACTATATTCAAAACTACCCCATAAAGCGCACGTTTAGAATAGTTATTTACGCGTTGGGATTATTAGGTTTTGCGTTACATTTGGGCGGAACGTGGGCGTTATCTTTTAACCGTGGAGATATTGTTAGAGTTTTTAAAGATTATATTAATGCGCCTGCCGTTTTATATTCGGTTGCAATATTTACGCTGTTTAAATATATGCCCGAAAATAAAGTAACCTTGCCTTTATATAACGCTGCGCAAAAAATATCTTCAGCAACGTTTGGAGTATATTTAATTCACATTGCGCTATTATCGGGATTAGAGCTATTATGTTCTTATATAATTTCTCGTTATCAACTTCCCGTAGACTTAAACGGTTTAGG
>JAGAMH010000061.1 GCA_017624815.1 Clostridia bacterium | reverse complement strand
CCGCAAAATAGCGCGTAACGTCCTCGCGAAGCGCAAAAAAACTCTCGTGAAGATACGCCGAGGTAACGGTGTACCGCCCGCCTTTTTCCGCCAAAACGTATTCCGCAAAACAAAACGGTTGCGTGGCGAACGCGAGCTTTGCCGTGGGCTTTTTCACCCCGCGCGCACCCGCGGTGATTTTACCCAAGGTCGGGGAAAACAAAGTCAAGAGCTTGTCGTTATCCTTATAATCGACTGCCTTTAACACGATCGCTTCCGTCTTAACTTCCATAGTTCCCCGTTCCTTTTTTACTTCCTTCGCATAATGTCGTGATACAGCATATAATAGCTTACGCTGCCAGTTTTTTCAAACATTTTCCAAGCGAGCTCGGCTGCGTCGTTGTCTTTTTTCATTTTGCGCTCCTTAAACTATTATTAGGTTGCGCAATTTTAGGTTAGTTATTCTTAGGGTCGTAGCCGTAGTTTTTAACTAAGTTGGGCTTATCGCGCCAATCTTCTTTAACCTTTACGTAAGTGGTTAAAAACACCTTTTTACCCAAAAATTTTTCCATATCTTGGCGAGCGAAAGAAGAAACTTCTTTAATAGCTTTACCTTGTTTTCCTATTAATATAGATTTATGATTTGCCTTTTCACACACGATATCTAAATTTATATCGTAAACGCCGTTTTCTTGTAATTCAAAGGTATTTATAATTATTGCTATTCCGTGGGGAATTTCTTTATCGTATTTTAAAAGGATTTTTTCACGCATAATTTCGGATATCATAAACTTTTCGCTCTTATCCGAAACGATATCGTCATCTATCATCTTTTCGCCTTCGGGAACGCGTTCAACTAAGGCGTTTAATAGCTTTTTAACGTTAATGCCCTTGCGCGCCGAAACGGGGAACACGTCGCACGAAACGCCTTCTTCGTACAATTTTTTAACGTCTAAAGGAATATTTTCGCGGGGCATAATATCAATTTTAGTATACGCCATAATCATGGGTATTTTTAAAGCCGAATACTTTTTGATAAGTTCTAAGTCGCTTTCGTGTATTCCGCCGTGACCGTCGTGAACGTATAAAATTAAATCTACGTCCCTTGCAGCGTTTTCCGCCGTTTTGGTCATTAAATCGGCAAGATAGGTTTTACCCTTATATATGCCGGGGGTATCCACGAAAACTAATTGATAATCTTCTCTCGTTAAAACGCCTAAAATGGCATTTCTGGTGGTTTGGGGTTTAGGCGAAACTATTGCTACCTTTTCGCCAACTAAAACGTTTATAAGCGTGCTTTTGCCCGCGTTTGCTTTTCCTATTACGGCTACGTATCCGCTTTTCATTTACTGCCTCTTAATGTTTATTTTGCTTAAAACTTTTTCTTCTTTTTCTCGCATTAACGCTTTGTCGCCTTCTTCCATATGGTCGTATCCGAGCAAGTGGCAAACTCCGTGAGTTGCCAAATAATAAAGCTCTCTCTCGTAACTGTGCCCAAACTCTTCGGCTTGCTCCTTTGCGCGCTTTACGCAAATTACGATAGAACCGATAAAGAGCTTTCCTTCTTCGTCTATATCGTAAGGGTAATCTGCTCCTTTTATATCTTCGCCTACGCCTACGCTAAGCGTGGGATAGCTTAAAACGTCGGTAACCGAATTAATATTTCGCGTTTGAAAATTTAAGTTTTTTATCTCTTCTTCGTCGCAAAAAACCACTTCGCACGCAAGAGGAATATCACTTAAAAATTCGTTTAAAAACGCCTTTTCAAGGTTGGAAAAATCGTGTTCGTCGCAATATATGTTAAGGTTAATCATATTTTTACTTCTTTTTTGATATTTTGATTTTGGGGTATGATACGCGCGAATGGTATACGCCCGTAAGCTGCGATACTATTGTGTGTTTAATAATGGTAAGTTCACGCATGGTTATATTACAATTTTCAAATTGATCTAAATCCACGCGTTCTTCAATAAGGCTACGAACCAACGCTTCCACCGCTTCGGGGGAATGGTCGATAAGCGATCTTGCCGCCGCTTCCGACGCGTCTACTATCATAATTATAGCAGCAATTTTAGACGTGGGCGTAGGACCTGAATAGGAATAATTTTCTATATTCAGTTCGCCGTCCGACATTTTTAACGCCTTGGCGTAGAAGTATTTTATGGGCATAGTGCCGTGGTGTTGGATAGCGATATCTGCAAAAAATTCGGGTAAGTGATTTTTCTTGATAAGCGTTGCGCCGTCTTTGGCGTGTGAACGAATAATGTCAACCGAAAGTTCGGGGGTAATTTCGTTGTGGAAGTTGTAATCCGTTTGGTTTTCGGTAAACATTTCGGGATTTTTAAGTTTACCCATATCGTGATAATACGCCGCCGCGCGGGCAAGTTCGGAATCTTCCCCTATTGCTCTTGCGCAAACTTCTACGAGCTGTGCTACTACTACCGAGTGGTTATAAGTGCCGGGAGCGTTATTTTTTAATCTTTTAATTAGCTTTGCGTCGTCGGAAGTGAGTTCGCGTAGTCTAAATACGGTAAGTTCGGAAAATACCATTTCTACTACGGGTAACACGAAGAGATATAAAAGAGTGGAAAATACTGCGTCTAACCCACCGTACATAAGTAAGGTAAAGGTGCTTTGTAACGTTACGTTATTAGTTGAATAAATTAATTCCATTAACGCTATTATAATTTCGGTGGGGAGCAAAATTAAAAAGGTTAACAATACGCATTGCAAACGCGTTTTTACGTATTGGAATATGAATATAGACAAAGTACCCGAGCAGAATGTTACGAGCAAGCATGCAAAACTTTCCACTTCGGTTATTACGGATATACCGGAAAATCTGTCTATTAAAAATTGCATTAACGCAAAAATTACGTTAAAAAATATTGCGTCGCGCCTGCCTATTAGCGTTACCGCCATCATTGCCAAAAAGGCTAAGGGGCGAGCGTTTGGATTTATAAATTTTCCTATTAAGTACGATAATATGAGAGCTACGTAAAGTATTAAGAAAATTTCGAAAATTTTTGAAACTTTATTTAATATTTGTTTGTTTTCAAAATAGAAATAAAGGTAAGTTATAACGGTTAATATACTAAGCGAAATAGCGAGCAACACCAAAGAGTTGAATTGACTTTTAACGTAGTCGAATACGTTTAGCCCGTTATTAACTATAAGCATTAAAAATATTATTTCTATTAAGGCAACGAATCCTATTAAAAATAATAGGGCGCTTATTACTATGCGTTTTGCACTTATTTTTTCTTCGGTCATTTTTTACTCCTTGCCGCATCCTTTTCGTATGCGCGTACTATGCTCATTACCAAAGGATGTCGAACCACGTCTTTATCGGTAAGTCTGCAAATACCTATTCCCTCTATATCCGTTAAAACGCGAGTGGCGTGTTCTAACCCACTATATTTTCCGTCGGGTAAGTCTATTTGAGTTACGTCGCCCGTTATTACCATTTTACTGCTATCTCCCATACGCGTTAAAAACATTTTCATCTGTTCGCGCGTGGTGTTTTGCGCTTCGTCTAAAATAATAAAAGCGTTTGATAGCGTTCGTCCACGCATGTATGCGAGGGGCGCAATTTCTATAGAGCCACGCTCCATTAGCTTGGTATAAGTTTCCAAACCTAACATTTCTTGCAACGCGTCGTATAAAGGGCGCAAATACGGGTCTACTTTAGTTTGTAAATCGCCAGGTAAAAAGCCCAACTTTTCACCTGCTTCTACGGCGGGACGGGTTAAAATAATTTTATCTACCGCCTTTTGCTTCATAGCTTGTACCGCAAGGCAAACGGCTAAATACGTTTTGCCCGTACCTGCAGGGCCTACGCCGAAGGTTACGGTGTTTTTGCGTATGCTGTCAACGTATTTTTTTTGACCTACCGTTTTGCATTTTATTTGCTTGCCGCGCGACGTTATGGCAACCGTTCCGGAAGTGAGCTTTGCTATATCTTCCGTTTTGCCCTCTTTTGCAAGCTCTACGCAATATATAACCCTGCCCTTATCGACAATTTCGCCGTTTTCTACTAGCGAGATTAAATTTTTAAAGGTTTCTTCGCCTTTAATTACGTTTTCTTCTTCGCCGCAAAGTACTATATCGGTATCTTCCACCCTTGCTAAAACGCCGAGTTCGCGGTAAATTACGTTTAAATTTTCGTCAAACGTTCCCAAAACGCGCTGCAAAATATCAACGCTTTGAACGTTTATTCTTTTGGTTACTTGCATTATTCCTCGTTTAAATTTATTGATACGGTTTTTACGTATTTAAAGTTGACGGTGTAAATTACGCCTTCTTTACAACTTTGCACGCTAACCGATTTTTCTATAATTTCTTCGGCGTATAAAAGCGGAATTGCCGCCGCGTATTTTTCGTTTGTTTCCGATTGTTCTAAGGCGGTGTAATTTACGCTATTTTGGCACTCTATTTTGGCATAGCCCGCCGCAATGCACTTAGTTTGTTTTTCTTCGCTTTTAAGGTATGCACCTATTAAATCTTCTCCGCGTTCAACGTGTTCTCCAACGGTTTTTAAGGGCGTTCCGCTAAGCGTTACCAAGGCAATAAGCGTTCCACTTTCACTCGCAGTTAAATTGTTTTGGTTTGGAAAGCGCGCAATTTCTTCTTCAACGTTAACGTAAACGGTTAAAATTGCACCGCTTTTTTCAACCGAGCAAAAAGTAACTTTGGGAAGGGCGAGTATTTGGGAAATTAAAACGGGCTCGTTTACCTTTGGCAAATAGGAAAATTCACCAACGCCGTTAGCGTAAATTATTTTTTTAATTTGCGGATAAAGGTAATTGCCGTTGCCTTGCACCCTTATTTTTAAAACGAAGAAGTTTGAAAGGACACAACTGCATATAAATAAAGCCGCCCCTATTATAAAACCGAGCCTATTTTTAACAAAGTTAAAAAGCTTTATTTTAACACCGTATTCTTCTACTATTATATTATAACACGGATTAGAAAAAATTGCAAAGGCTTTTTTAACGTATTTGTTTTGCACGTAAAATATAAAGGAAGAATTGCGTTTTCGGCAATTATAAACGGGGATTTTTGCCTTATTTAACTTTTTTAAGGCGTTTTCCGGCGACGAAGTTACTGAAATTTTGGTAAGATTATTCAATCTCCACCCCCGAAAAGTTACCTAAAATAAGCATATCTTGCTGAAAGTATTCTAAAATACTAAGATTTTCGCCGTGGATTTTTATTATTTTTTTATTTTGCGATAAAATTATTTTTTGCGGAGTGTATTCTATAACCGATTTAACCGAACAAAAGTAACCGCCGAAGTTAGGAATTATTGTAAAGGATTTTAAAACGTCTGCGCCGTATTCTTTTAAAATTTCTTTTATAAGTTTCATACCCTATTATATGAAATTTGTTTAAAAGCTATTCTAAGCCCAACGTTACCTTAACGCATAAAAAGAGCGCGGTTTATTTTGCCGCGCTTAACCTACTGGGATAATCCCGTTATCTTGACCTTTTTTATAACCGTAAGGAAGAATATCTAACTTATGCGGAGTGCAAGTTATAAAACCGTTATCGTTGCTAATCGCCGCCGTGTGATAGCAGTCTTTACGCAAAGAACAATCGGTATCAATAACTTTAATTTTGCATTCCGCTTTATTTATTTCAATTACGTTGTAAGCCGTTTTATCTTCATTTAAAAAAAAGCGAACTAAAAGGTTATTTTCGTTATTTTGCTCAACGGAAACTTTACTTGAATCTAAAACTATATTTTCATCTTTTTCAAAGTCGTAACTAAAAACCGCAACGCCGTTATAATTTACCGTTACGCCTTTAATTTTTTCACCTTTATTGAAGAAAAAAACCAAAAGGAGCGCAACTATTATTAAAATAACGCAACCGTAAATTATTAAATCGAAAATTTTAAACGGTTTTTCCACCTTGATTTGCTCAATTTTTTTTAATGACATTTTAACCTTTTTAATTTAAAATTATTTTACCGTTTTGGTCTACCGAATTTAAAAGAAGGTATTTATTACATAAAATTTGCGCCGTGGGATCGTTGGTAATAACGCCTAAACCTTCTTTTGTTTCAACCGCCAAACTAACCTTAAGTCCACCCAAATTTTCGTTTATAAAATCAACGGCACTTTGAACGTCCATTATACATAGCGCGGTAGAAAGCGCGTCGCCCTCAGCCGCCGTTCCGCCCACAACCGTTGCCGAAACTATTTGCGAATTTATTGGCTGTCCCGTAAAAGGGTTGATAATATGGCAAATTCTTTTTGCGTTTTCCCCTTCACCAACGAAATAATACTGAACGTAATCTCCGCTAGTTGAAACGGAAGTGCTACTAGCGCTTACTTGCAAATACGCTTTGCCCGTATCTACCGTTTGCCCGTTTTCCGTTATATATTGACGGGGATTGTTGAGTTGCAAAATATAATTTTCTGAAGTTTGATTTTTTTGATTGTAAAAATTATTTACGAACATACTGCTTTGCCCAAAGCTAAAATAACCGTAATTAAAGCCTGAATCCGTAATCATTTTATTAACGTTGTCGGTTGCGTAACCTTTACCTATACCGCCCAAATCAATTTTTAAATTAAAGGTATCTTCACCCACGGTAACATATGCGTTTTGCGGTTTAGTTGCATAATACTTGCCGTTCAATTCTTCCAACAACACGTTTTCAAACGTTTGGCAAAGGTTTTGAAAAGCCGTTATATATTCCGTTTTAGGTAAATCGTTTTCCGCCCTTT
>JAGAMH010000060.1 GCA_017624815.1 Clostridia bacterium | reverse complement strand
AGAGCCTTTTCCTAATTCTACGTAAACGTTTTTAGCGTCTATTTTTCTTACTACGCCCATTAAAAGTTCGCCTTCTTTGTTAGAGAATTCGTTCATAGCGGCGTCGCGTTCGGTTTCGTGAAGTTTTTGAAGTATAACTTGCTTTGCAGTTTGCGCAGCTATACGGCTAAAATCCTTGGGAACGAATTTAGTATATAATCTGTCTCCGAGCTTGCTCGTCTTTTTAACCGCTTTTGCGTCTTCTAAAGAAATTTCCTTTTCTCTATCGGTTACTTCTTCTACTATTTCTTTATAGGTATAAAATTCAATAGTAGCCTTTTCGGGGTTAAGGCGAACTTCTACCGCGCCTGCCGTGCCGAAGTATTGTTTTTTGCATGCGGAAACGAGCGCGTTTTCAAGCGCGTCTAAAAATACTTGTTGGGGAATTCCTTTTTCCGTTTCTAAATCCGCAAGTGCCGCAAAAAAATCTTTGTTAGTCATTGTTTATTCTCCTAAACGTTATATTAAATTGTACGCGATAATTAATCGAATTTTATCGCTTTGTTAATTTTTGCTATTTTGGTTTTGTTTAATTTTTCCGTTTCCTTTCCTATTTGAACGGTTACGGAATTTTCGTCGAAGTCAAGTAAAACGCCTTCTAAAAACTTTTTACCTTTTACGGGAGCGTAAAGCTTAATTTCAACTTCTTTATTCAAATTCCTTTCAAAATCGCGTTGAGTTTTAAAAGGTCTGTCAAGCCCGGGACTTGATACGTTGAGCGTATAGGGTTTATCATAGGTTGGATCTAACTCGTCGATAGGTTCCATAATTGCGTTATGGAACTTTTCGCAAGTGTTTAAATCCACGCCCGTTTCCGTTTCGATATAAACGGTTAAAGCGCCTGCTTTTGGCGAAAATTCTACGTCAACTATTTCAATACCCATAGGGTCGGCGTACTTTTTTAAAAATTCGGTTATTTCTTGAATAGGTTTAATTTGCATAAAAATCCCTTTATATGATTATTGAGTGCCTTTGCGAGGCACTCAATCTTAACATTACTATTAAGGTTATTTAAATTATAACACATATTTTTGCGTTTTGCAACTTTTAACATAAGTTTGGTAAAGATTTTTTTATTTTTACCAGCTCAATAAATATTTTTGCCGTTACCAAAGCGTCGTCTATAGCCCTATGGTGATTAAAGGTTATATTAAAATGGTCGGCAACGGTGTTCAACTTATAGTTGGGTAAAAATAAAAGCTGTTGGGAAAGCGGAATTGTATCGAAAAGCTTTCTATCCAAATTATAGCCACATTGCGAGCAATAATAGTCTACGAATTTAAAGTCGAAGCCGGCGATATTATGACCTACTAAATAGCAACCGTTACAAAATTTAAAAAAGTCGGGCATTACTTTTTCGTAGGTGGGGGCGTCTTTTACCATTTCTTCAGTTATCCCCGTGAGCTTTATAATTTCGTCGGATAGCTTTTTTTGGGGATTTATAAACGTGGTAAAGCTTTCGGCTATTACTCCGTTTTTAATTTTATAAGCGCCGATTTCAATAATTTTATCCATATTACCGCCCGCAGGGGAAGAGTTTAACCCCGTGGTTTCAAGGTCGAAAACGACGAACTCGTTTTGCTTTAAACAATCGGGAACGGAGGTATTGCTAAATAAATCTGCTTGGGTAAAATCTTCGTATTTTTCAGGTTTTATAACAGAATAGTATTTAGGGCAGGGTTTAGACTGACGTTTTTCGGGAACGAAGTCTTCGCGCTGTTTGCCGTAGTCGATAAATTTTGCAGTAAAGCGGACCGCTCCGTTAAAAATTTCCGTTGCTCCCGTACAAACTATGCCGTCGCCCGCCTTTAATTGCTTTATTTTTTCTATGCTTTTCATGCGGGGAAAATACGTAGTGCGAACGGTTGCCGTTTTATCGTTTATGGTAAGGGCGTAATAAGGCTTTTTTTCACCGTCCTTTTTACGGGTATATTCACGCTCTTCTATATCAACTAATTCACCGCAAATTACAACGTGTTCTGAAACGAAGTTTAAATCGCTTAAATAAATTGCAGTTTTGGGAATTTCACTACTTTCAATCGAGGTAAAATCGACGATATCGAAGGTGCGGATAGGTATTATATATTCGATATTTTCGTGCTCTTCTTCCACTTCAAAATCGTCTGCTGTTTTGTTTGAAACTGCCGAAAAACCGTTAAATTCACCACAAAAACATTTTTTTAACGCCTGAGTTATTCCCGTTACGGCGTCTTGCCCGTCGCCAACGGAGCGCATTAAATACAACGTAAAGTTAAAGCCGTTTTCCACCTTTTCCACTTTTACGTCGCCACGTTCTATCACGGCGGAGAGCGCCTTATATTTTTCGGCTAAAATTTCTAATATTTTATCTTGCACCATTTGACAATCGGGTGAAAGTTTGCGAATTTTTAGTTTTAAAGTAAATTCTTCGGGAACGTATTTTTTTGCAACTCTTTCCGCCGCAACGTATTCTTCTTTGGTGAAGGCGTTGTCGGTTACTACGTCTATTACTACCTCTCCCGTTGCTTTATATAAAACGACGGAAGACAAGATTGAATTTTTTAAATTTTCACCGCATCCACGCAGTTCGTTTAAAAATTTATCCATTTAAAAGTTGATTAATCTCCTTAAAAAATTGACTTTCGGCGTTTTCCACTTCTACACGTTTTATTATTTCGCCGTTTTTAAAAATTACGCAATAATCTTTATCGCCAGCTATTCCTATATCGCAATCTTTTGCTTCGCCCGGGCCGTTTACCACGCAACCCATTACGGCTATTTTTAATTTTTTGGAATAAGGTTCAACGTACGCCGTTACCTTTTTTGCAAGCTCCATAGAGTTCCAACGGCATCTTCCGCAAGTGGGGCAAGCTATTACGTTTACGAAATTTTCGTCTTTACCTACGGCGCGAAGTATTCTTTTCGCCGCGTAAATTTCTTTAATAGGATCGTCGGTTATAGACACGCGCATAGTATCGCCGATACCGTCTAATAATAAAGCGCCCATTGCAGCCGAAGATTTTACTACTGCCATTTCTTCCGTGCCCGCCTCGGTTACGCCGATATGCAAGGGAAGATTACTTTTTGCCGCCAAATATTTATACGCCGCCACCGTTAAAGGAACGGACGAAGCTTTTACGGAAATTACTATATCGTAAACGCCGTATTTGTTTAAATATTGCACGTTCTTTAATGCGCTTTCTACCAAAGCTTGTTCACTCTTGCCGTATTTTTTTAAAAAATCCTTTTCTATACTGCCCGTGTTTGCGCCTACCCGAACGGGTATTTTATGCGCCTTAATACAATCGGCAACGGCTTTTACGTTTTCTTCAGAGCCGATATTGCCGGGGTTTATTCTTACTTTATCGCACCCGTTTTCTATCGATAAAATAGCCAACTTATGCGAAAAGTGAATATCAGCAACTAAAGGAATTTTTATTTGCTCTTTTATATTTTTTATGGCTTTTGCGTCTTCTTCGTCTAAAACGGAAACGCGAATAATATCGCACCCTGCGTTTTGTAGGGCGTGAATTTGATTTACCGTTTTTTCAACGTTAGACGTTTTCGTGGTGCACATAGACTGGATTTTTACACTTTCGCCGCCGCCTATTAACACTCCGCCTATATTAACTTTTTGGGTAATATAACTTTTCATATCTTTACAAAATTTAAGACAGTGATTTTAGTCACTGCCCTTTATTTTATTTTTTATTATCCATCATTTTTTGAAGTTCCGACATAAAGCTTGATATATCGGTAAAGGAACGGTATACGCTTGCGTATCTTACGTAGGCTACTTCGTCCAATTTTTTAAGCCCGTCCATAACCATTTCGCCTATCTTTTTAGAGGAAACTTCTTGCTCCATAGAGTTATAAACTTGCTTGGTTATGCTATCTACAAGCTCGTCGATTTTAGTCATTGAAACGGGACGTTTTTCGCAAGATTTTACTATGCCGTTTTTAACTTTTTGAGCGTCGTACGCCTGTCTTATACCGCTTGCTTTTACAACTAAAACGGGAGTTTCTTCAATAGTTTCGTAAGTGGTAAAACGCTTTCCGCAACTAATACATTCTCTACGTCTTCTTATAGTTCTTCCTTCGTCGGCGGAACGGCTATCGATAACTTTACTGTCTTCACAGCCGCAAAACATACATCTCATAAACAGCACCTCTTGATACTTTTTATTATTATAACACAATTTATTGTGTTTGTAAAGAATTTTAGCGCAAAAAAACGGGGCGGTCAGCTTTTGCCGACCGCCCGAATTGAGCATTTTATTTAAAGTATTTTACGCCGCTTTCGAATATTTTCATATCGAAGTTACCTTGATAGTTTTTATAAAGATTTTCGCCTATTCTTTCGCTGTGCCCCATTTTACCGAACACTCTGCCGTCGGGTGAAGTTATACCTTCTATAGCCCAAGTACTGCCGTTGGGGTTGAAGGGACTTTGCATGGTGGGAACGCCCGATAAATCCACGTATTGAGTGGCAATTTGACCGTTCTTTTTCATAAGCTCGAGCTCTTTTTCGGGAGCGACGATTTTACCTTCGCCGTGGGATACGGGAACTGCGTAAACGTCGCCAACGTTGCAGGCTGCAAGCCAAGGGCTCTTGTTGGAAGCTACCCTGATATTTACCATGGTAGAAACGTGACGAGAGATGTTGTTATACGTTAAGGTGGGCGATTGAGAGGTTAAAGGACTTACCTTTCCAAAAGGAACTAAACCGAGCTTAATTAAAGCTTGGAAGCCGTTACATATACCCAACGCTAAACCGTCGCGCACGTTTAAAAGTTCCATAATCTTTTCTGCGATTGCGGGGTTTTTAAAGGTTGTTGCAATAAACTTACCAGAGCCGTCGGGTTCGTCGCCGCCAGAGAAGCCGCCGGGGAAGGCAATGATGTTTGCCTTATCAATAGCTTTAATGATAGCTTGAACGCTTTCTTCTATATCTTTGGGCGAACGGTTTTTAATTACTAAAATTTCGGGTTCTGCACCTGCTAAACGGAATTTTCGAGCTGTGTCTAATTCGCAGTTAGTTCCAGGGAATGCGGGAATAAATACGCGGGGTTTTGCCGTTTTAATTGCAATGCTGCTATATTTACCGCCTGCGGTGTAGTCGCAGTTGGGAATATCGCCTTGTGCGGGAGCGGTCGTGGGAAATACGCTTTCAAGCTTGGAAGTGTATGCGTTTTCGGCAGCTTTATAGTCAACTTTTTTATTATCTAAAGTAAAGCTTTCCGTTTGAGATTGACCGATATAAACGCAATCAACGCCCGTTAATTTGGTAATATCTTCAGCTGAAATAATTAAGTCGCCGTAATTTTCGGCAAATAAGTCGCAAGCCTTTCCTTCAAACGCAAAGCCGTAGCCGTTACCAAAACAACTCTTTGCAACTGCAGCTACGATTCCGCCCTTTTCTACTACCGTTGCAAACTTAACGTTACCGCTTTGCACGTTTTCGTAAACGGCGTTATAAAGCGTTTTTAAGTAGCTAAAGTCGGGGATGCTGTTTTTATCCTTCTTCATGGGAAGGTGGTAAAGTTTTTGACCTTCTTTTTCTATTACGTTTACGATAAGTTTAGAAGCTTTTGCAGGTGCAAGCGCAAAGGAAATTAACGTGGGGGGAACGTCGATATCTTCGAACGTACCGCTCATAGAGTCCTTGCCGCCGATTGCACCTAAACCTAAGTTAATTTGGGCATATAACGCACCCAATAACGCAGAAAGGGGAACGCCCCAACGCTTTGCATCATCGCGCAAACGCATAAAAAATTCTTGTAAAGTTAATCTTACGTCGCTATATTTTCCACCTGCCGCAACTACTTTAGCAACAGATGTTACTATTGAATAAATTGCGCCGGTAAAGGGTGAAGTTGACATAAGTTCGGGATTATATCCGTAAGCGGAAACGGTGCAATCGTCCGTTTCT
>JAGAMH010000059.1 GCA_017624815.1 Clostridia bacterium | reverse complement strand
TGTTCTTTTGCCTGTAATAAAAGTTTTTTGGTAAAATCAAGCTCAGTTTGAAGTTGCTTGTTTTGTACTAATTCGAATTGCCATTGTAAAAGTAAAAAACAATTAAAAACGCCAGAAATGTGCCAAATAATTAATATTACAAAGGAAAGAGATTCTTTTAAATATACGAAGATTGCGTTTAAAAGAACGTTTAAAATTAAAACAAGTCCAATAATAACAACTAAAGCTTGATTTTTTATTTTAAAACTTTCGTTTTTATTAATTTTTCTTCCAAACAAAAACCAAATTACTCCGTAAACGGAAAAATAACACATAACGTATACGGCAGCCCAAAATATAGCATTTGCATCTAGTTTAGTAAAATCAAGCATTACCGTGTGATAAATACCTAATAAAGGGCTTTCGCCTTGTATTATTAACGTGAAAATTATGTTGGTAAATTGATAGGCAAAGTGTTGCATTGTGTATGCTGCTATGGCGCAGAATAAAACGTTTATCCACGGCTCGTCGTTAAGTATTTTTAGCCCTATAATAGTAAGGGCAAAAAGCAACAAATATATAAAACACGTATACCAAGCACTATCTATTGTAGGAACAAAAATTGCGGCCGCGGTTAGAACTAATACCATTATTAAAAAACGCAAAATGTAATATTTGCGGCGTTTTAAACGAAAAGTTAATAAAAATTCCGCAATTAATATTTCTATTACGAACAATAAATTTGAAAACATTTATCTATACCTGTAAAAAATTATTTAAATCTTTTAAAAAGTTTGCGCGTTTATGCCTTGTTAATACTAAGCCTTCACCGTTTACAATTACTTCAGACTGCGTTATTTTAGTAACGTATTTTAAATTGACTAAATAGCAACGGTTACAAAAGGAAAAACCAAAAGATCGCAATTCATTTGCAGCACTAGAAATTGAACCGCTGCAAACGTAAACGCCGTTCAATGTATGATAAGTTAAATAATGTCCTACTACTTCGATATAAGTTATATCGGAAGTTTTTAATTTTACTATTCCTTCGTTTGTTTTTAATAAAACTTCTATATCTCTAGAAATGCTTAAACAATCTAACACGCTAACCATTTTAAGAACGAAGTTATAATATGAAACGGGCTTTACTATAAAATCGAAAGCTTTTACTTCGTAACCTTTAATTGCATATTGAGCTAAATTCGTTACAAAAATTACAAGCGTTTTTTTGTTTGTTTCTCTCATTTTGCGAACGACTTCCATTCCGTTGCCATCGGGAAGTTCAATATCCATAAATATTACGTCAAATGAAAAAGAATCGCTTTTAAAAAATGAGCTTGCGTCGTAAAAGCAAGTTATATTAAAGGTACGTTTATTTTCAGTTCCATAGCGAATTATATAATCTTTTAACACTTTAGATTGATTTTTATCATCTTCTACTATAGCTACGTTATACATGTGTACCTCACCTATCCTTAATATAGAAATAAATAATTTTACACGATAATAATATCAAAAAGTGCAACCGCTGTCAATAGCGGTTGCGCGAAATGCTATAAAACCTTCCTAACTTACATTTTAAAATATGCTCTATTTATTAGCTATCTAAAATTATTCTACCCAACTAATAAATTCGTACAAATCGTATGAATTAGCCGTAGGAAAAGTTAAAAGCGCGTTGTTTAAGTTCATTATGGTATTTTTAGAAAAAGCAATTTCATAGACAACTAAAACGTTTGCTAAAGCAGTTATATCCCCTTCTGTTACCGTTGATTGGACTTCGTCTATTAAATATAAAGTTGTTGACGCAATAAATTTAAAAAAGCCCTTGTTACTTGCAGTATTAACGTTAGTTGCCGTTATATTATCAAAGGCGTTTTTATGTATAAATAAATTGCCTTCCGTGCAGAAGTCGAAAGCGTATGCAACGGTATTTGCCGTAAATTTAACGGCTGGCAATAAATATATATCTAAGTTACCGCTTTTATCGTTAATTATTATACCGGATTTGGTTTTTGCGCTTGCTTTTACGGTAACCGAACCATTTGCAAATACGTATCCGCCCGTTCCGCTTCCTTTCGTTATAACGTTATTTGTGTTATATACGGTTAAATTACCTTGAGTGTTATGCTTAGTGCTGCCAACTTGCATGCTCGTAACCGTTAAACCACCCGTAGTAATATTTAAAGTTCCATTCTTTATAAATAAGCGATGGTCGTATTTTTTACCGTTTGATAAAGCATATTCAGCGTTTTCATTTTCAATGGCAGAACCTTCAACTGTAAATTGTGCGGAACAATTAATTATTCCACCGTTATCTATAATAACGGTACAGTCGCTTCCCATTGCACATATTTCACTATTTGCTTCTATAGTTCCGTTTACAGTTAAATTAGAAGTACCGAAATCGGAAGAAATATATATTGAGTAAGCCCAATCACCCGTTGTGACTATTTTTCCTTGTTCTTCAACGATTAAATTGCCTGGATTAACGACTATTGCACTATTGTCAAATGAAGTTGTATTAATCGTTAAAGTGCCGTTAACGACGTTTGCATAACTTTCAACCAATAACGCATCCGTGTCGGTATTAATAGTGAAGTTACAAGCTTTTGTTTCAGTCCCGAAGTTCACTCCCGAAAAAACGTCCATTTTACTATTGGTAACGTAGTCTCCGATTAAGGTTAACGGTGCGCCGAAAGATTGAATATTGTCTACAGTAACGCTATTATTAGCAATAATGTTGTATCTATTGTTAGAATATGTTGCAGTAACGCCGTCTAAACTTGCGTTTTCAATATCGTACTGAGAATATACGTTAGAATTAAATAAAAGAACGCTATCGACCTTAACGTCGAAAGAAACATCCTCCGTTTTATGAGTAAAAGTCGTATATGCTAATTCTTTGCCAGTGTTTGACGTTTGCGTTGTTACTGCGTTGTAATCGTTAGCGTTTAACGAGGGAAGATTAATAGGTGAATATTTAGTTTGATTATAATCGTAACCGCACGGTTCGCTAATAAAAATACAGCCTTCTTGATTAATCGACGGAGCGTTTGTTGTAACGTTAGAATAAGCAACTGCAGCAAAACCGTAAGCGTACGTTGCGTTTACTAATTTTGCAAGTTTACTCGTGCCACTACCTTTACTGTTTACGTAAGCGTTAACGCTATAAGTCATACTTGCAAGCTCGCCGTTGATGTTGTTTAAAACTGCAGTAACAGATTTATTCATATCGGTTGCACAAAAATCATTGTAATAAGCAATATAATGATTTTCTAATTTATAAGGATTATAGTCGGTATTAACACCGTTAATTTTTAACGTTAAACCAGAAACGTTTTCAGCTTTAAATACGAAATATAAACCTAATTTGTAATCAAAGCGGACGCCTGCGCCAACGAACGCGTCGCCTGTTGTGGATTTATCGCTTTTAGCTACTGCAATATTTTCCGTTGATAATGCAATTTGCTTTTCAGTTAAATCTGCATTTGCTAAATTTTTGGTATTATAATTAGTGTAAACTTGAGCTGCAGCGCCGTAATTAAGAAGATTAACTGCCAATTCTTGCATGGCTGTAAATTGCATTGTAGTAGCTGCTCCGCTTTCTTCTTTACTTAAGGATAAAACGTCTTCAAGATATCCTTTTATACTTTCAATAACAGGGCTGCCTATTGTCGTTCCGTTAGCCGATTTTAACGTAGCCTTAAATTCGTTACTCATGTGTTGAGGCGATATTCCTTTAAAAGCAAACACACCGTTAATATGCTTTTCTATTTTTGTGGTTTTATCGTTTAATACTACTTCTAAATAAGAACCGTCGTCAGTTTCTGCGTCAGTAGTAAATTTTACGACTATGTCTTCACCTAAAGACATACTAATTTTAGATATGCCAACCGTTGCTGCGTTTGCGTTATATGTAGAATTTAAACCTAAAATTAATACGAATAACGAAATAACAAATATAAACAATAAAACGCCTAATAAGGTAATTTTATAAGCATTATGTGTTTGCTTCATATAAATCTCCAAATTTTAAAAAAGTAAAATGCAGTAAGTAACTATTATTATACATAAAAAGTTATACTCCGTCAATTGCAAATAAAAACATATTGACACTCTTTATTACAAGTTAATAAATTTATAAAAAATCACCCTCGTTTTGAGGGTGATTTTTACTTGGTTTAATTTAAAACGGAATAATTTAAGTTAAGTCTAACAACGAACATAAATATAATTTTTATTTATCGATAGTTTCGTCAATTATTTCAGGATTTACTGCGTTAACAGAAACGCTTTTAATTCCGTTTAGTACTCCGCTTTTTGATTTATATCCTTCTTCGCTCATTGCAATGCTTTCGCCGTTAGACGCAATAAGTCTATAACGGAATAAGCCTGCTTTGTCTAAATATATTTCAAACTTAGGACAAGTTTTTTCAACGGGAGTTTTTAAAGTTTTATCTTCCACCTTGCCTTCTTCAATACATTTTACTGCGTGTCTACCTATACTTTCTATGCCTTTTTTGCAAGAAGCTTTGGTAGAATATACTTGCGACGACACGGCTATTTTTTCTTTATTAGCTGCGTATAAGCTAAAATTGAAGCCCGTGGGAGTTTTTTTAATAACGAATTTACCCATTGTTAATACCTCACAAATTTTTTTATATTATAACAAATATTTAGCCGTTTGTAAATAGTTAATTTTAAAAATTATAATAATTTGTTTAAAACGTGGGCTGCATAGGCTTTTGCTACGTTTACTTTACAAACTTTTTCTGCTTCTGCAAAGAATGCGTTGGAATTTACTTCGCAAACGTATCTAACACCGTTTTTATCGGTTAAAATATCTATTCCGCAATAGTCTAAATCTAAAATGTTAGCAACCTTTTCACATAACGAAATTAGTTCTTGGTCGGCAATAAAGCGTTCGCCCTTACCGCCCAACTCAACGTTAGATCTAAAATCGCTTTCGTTAGTGCGTTTCATTGAGCATAAATACTTTTTCCCTACAAGTAGAACTCTTATATCTTCCCCTTTTCCGCAATCGATAAAGCTTTGATAAAAATGTTCCACAAGCTTATTTTCATTTTCAAAATCAATTAATTCATTACGGTTATTTATAAGATAAACTCCGTTGCCAAGCGAACCGTAACATTTCTTTGCAACTAGTGGGTAGGATAAATTACTTTCGACCGAATTAATTAATTGGTTGGAAATTTGAGCGTCTTTATAATAACATAATGGCGCGTAAACACAGTTTGGCATAAGTATTCCGTTATTTGCTAGCGCAATATGCGTTAGCATTTTGTTATCGCAAATTTCAATTGCTTTTGCCGTGTTAAATAGCTTAACGCCGCTTTTTTCAAGCATTTGCGCGCAAGATTTATCTTTATCCTAATAAATGCAAAAATCGTATTCGTTTGCAATAATTTTTCCGTTTTCAATTCTGCAAACATTTAAGTTTTTTTTAATTTCAACGTCGCAACCCAAATTTTTAAATTCTTCGGCAATACGTTCTGCTTGCATGATTTGTGATTTTGTTTTAACGTAAGCGTTAACGATAATAATTCCTTTCATAAATGCAAAAAGGGCTTTTTTGAAAAAGCCCTAAAAAATTATTCTACAACTCTTATAAATGATTTTACGGTTGCAATATCGTTCGTTGAATTTATATCTGCAATAGCTTTTTTAACGTTGTTTTCTTTAGTTTCGTGCGTTACGAAAATTAAAGGAACTTCGCCTGAATTGCCGTCGCCTTCCTGTATCATTTGAGCAACGCTTATTCCGTAGCGTGCAAAAACTGCCGAAACTTTAGATAATACGCCCGTTCTGTCAACTGCAGTCATTCTTATATAATAAGCGCTTTTAAAGTTATCGATAAATTTGGTTGAAGGATCTGCTTCTTCGGTATTATTAAAAGTTGAATATTGATAATTTTGATTTTGTTTAGCGCAGTAAATAACGTCGCCAACGATTGCACTACCCGTGGGAAGTGCGCCCGCCCCTCTACCGTAAAGCATAACGTCTTCAACGGCGTCGCCAGTAATATAAACCGCGTTATAGCTATCGTTTACACTTGCTAAGGGGTGAGAAGATTTTATAAGCGTGGGGTGAACGCGTACTTCTATTCCCTTATCGGTATTTTTACCTATTGCAAGAAGCTTTAAAACGTAGCCCAACTGTTTGCCGTAAACTATATCTTCTGCCGCAACGTTGGTAATACCTTCTCTATAAACCTTTGAAAATGGTATTTTTGTATGGAACGCAAGACTAGATAAAATTGAAAGCTTGTACGAAGCGTCGTATCCTTCAACGTCTGCGGTAGGATTTGCTTCGGCGTAACCTAAACTTTGCGCTTCTTTTAAAACGTCTGCGTAAGAAACACCGCCGTTTGCTGCCGACATTTTAGTTAAAATATAGTTAGTAGTGCCGTTTATAATACCCATCATAGACGTAATTTTATTGCCTTGTAAATTGTCTAAAAGGGCGCGAATTACGGGTACGCCACCAACGCAGCTAGCCTCGTAATAAAGTCCGCAATTCTTTTTTCTTGCCGCTTTTTCAAGTTCGTGGCTATATTTACAGAAAAGTTCTTTATTAGACGTAACCACCGATTTGCCTGCGTTTAATGCGGCTAATACGAAAGTTTTTGCAGGTTCTACTCCACCCATTACTTCAATTACAATATCAACGTCGGGGTTTGAGCAAATTTCCGCCATATTGCTTGCTATTTTGCTTTCGCTAATTCCAAGCTCTAAAGCGCGTTCCTTTCTCAATTCCAAAACGTTTTCTACGGTTATATCAAGTCCGTGCGCCTTTTTATAAAATTCTTTATGTTCTTCAAGGATTTTATAAGTTCCGCCACCGACAACGCCTAAGCCGAGAATTGCGACGCCTACTTTTTTCATACTTTATGCCTCCGTGCTGTTAAGATAATATAAATATTTAAGACCTTCTAGGGTTAATAGCTTATCCACGTAATCTATACATGAAATTTCTTTTGCGATAACTTCAGAAAAACCGCCCGTGGCAATAGTTTTAACGTCGTCGCATTTAAGCTCTTTTTTAATTTTTTTAACGATATATTCAACTAATCCTGCAAAACCGAAAACAATTCCAGATTGCATATTGGTAACCGTATTTTTGCCTATAACGCTCTTAGGTCGTTCAATTTCAACTCGGGGAAGTTTTGCCGTACCGTTTACTAAACTATCAAGCGAACCTTTAATACCGGGCGCAATTACGCCTCCTATAAATTCGCCTTCTTTATCTAAAACGTTAAAAGTCGTTGCCGTACCAAAATCAATTATAATTGCGGGCGCACCATATTTTTTTAACGCCGAAACGTTGTTTACCACTCTGTCTGCTCCAACTTCCCTTGCGTTGTCAACCTTTAAAGATAATCCAGTTTTAAGACCAGGTGCTAAAAGCAAAGGTTTTATATCTAAATACGTACTGCACATTCTTTCGATAGTGTAATCTAAAGAAGGAACGACGGAAGAAATTATACCGCCAGTTATTTGTTTAGGTGAATATCCGTTATTCTTTAGTATACTTATAAGTTGTCCGCCATATTCGTCTGAAGTTTTTTTATGTTCCGTTGAAACGCGAAAACTTATAATAAAATCGTTACCTTCAAAAAGGGCGTATTTTATATTCGTATTACCTATATCTATGCAAATAATCATTATTTACTCCTAGAAAGAAGTTGTTTTTCTATTACGTTTTCTACCGTATTAATTGACGGAGCAAGCACTAAATTTAAAGCAAGTTCAATTAAAAAATTAACGCCAGCGCAAACGATTATTAAAAAGTACATTAAAGTTTGACCGTCTGCAACGAAATTATTTTTTAATGTTTCACTCATTAAAAGTGCGCCAAGAATAAAAATACCCGTATTAATAATGGGGGCAGCGGCTGCTGCTACGAAAGAAGCAACCAGTTTATTCTTGTTTTTAATTAAGTGATAAATTAAGCCGGAAAAATAGCCTGCGGCTGTTCCTTTTATTAAGCAAAGTAAAACGGTGGTTATAGGGCGCTCTTGTAGCAAAATTAAAGTAAAAGGATCTAATCCTGCCAAAGCGTCGATAATAACGACAACGCCAAAAGCAACGCCTAAAATAGCACCGTATAAAGGTCCTAAAATCATGCCGCCTAAAACTATAGGAATTAATACGAAGCTTAACGACGTAGTTCCTATTTTAAAGAAACCGCTAAATACTTGCAATACGATTACAAGTGCCAACAAAACCGCTAAAAAAGTTATACTTTTTGCGGAAAAGAAAGTCTTTTTTTGTTTTTCCATTGTAATACCTCCATCGGATTTCACGTGAATATCCGTAGAAAAAATTTATTATACTTATAAACGGTCGGATTTATATAATTAATATCCGCCGAAAGTACCAAAAATATGAATAATATTATAACAAAATAAAAATAAATATGCAAGCAAATGAAGTTGAGAGTAACACTTTTACAAAAAAATAAATATTATTTATTATACGGATCAAAAAACCAAAACTGCAAGGAACAAAAAATTACATACCGCCTTGCAGCAAATTTACAGGAGGAATTTATGAATTTATTTTCAAACTGCGGAGGCAATAGCTGCCTTTGGATACTTATTCTCTTACTTCTTGCCGCAAGTTGCAGCGGTAAATGCTTAGACGGAATATTAAGCGGCGCATGCTTGCCCGTTTTAATTGCTTTAGTTTACACTATGTGGAAAAACGGTACGCTTTCTAACATATTCTGCGGCAATGGTTGCGGTTGCGGATGTGGTTGCAACTAAAATAAAAAACGGAGCAAAGCTCCGTTTTTTTATTTAATGGAATTTAAGTATTTCAAAATAGCAATTATAGTTTTTGCGTCGCAAATTTTACCTTGTTCTATCAGGCATAGTACTTCGTTAATATCTAAATATACTACATTTAAGAACTCACCATTATCCAATTTCTGCTCGCCTTTTCTAAATTCTTCGGCAAAATACACGTGCAATATTTCGTTGGTGTAACCAGGGGTTGGATAAGCAGTACAAAGTTTTTTAACCTTAGTTGCAACGTAACCTGTTTCTTCTTTAAGTTCCCTTATTGCAGCTTGCATTGGATCTTCTCCTATTTCAAGCTTTCCAGCGGGGATTTCAAATATTTCTTTGCCGTAGGCGTAGCGGAACTGTTTAACTAAAAGAACCTTACCTTCGTTTATTAATAAAATTGCTGCACCGCCAGAATGTTTTATATATTCTCTAAAGGAAGTTTTACCGTCTGGCAATTCGATTTCATCAACAAATAAGTTGCAAACTTTTCCGGGGTATACGTTTTTGGATTTTAAAGTTTTTTCAGTTAATCGCATAATGCCCCCAATAAATTGCTTATAGTGTTAACCAACTCTTTAAAAGAATCAGTTTGTATTTTATTTTGGGCACAGAAATAATGATAACCGTTTAACAATGCGTCGATTAAATTTACGTTTGCTTGCTTTATAGCTTTATACAACTCGTTTAATATATTAACTCCTGCTTCCTTTTCTTCATCTTGTATTTGAATTGCGTTTATTTGCTCAATTTCTCTTCTTAATAAAAAGTCTATTTGGGTTAAAACGGAAGCTAAATACGCGTTAGATTCGTTTTGATTTGAATAATTTTGTTGCTGCATTTCACCATCGGCAAGCTCTAATTCAAAAACACTTTGAATTAAGGTTTGTAAGTTGCAAATAACGTCGTCGCAGAAAGCATGATAGCTAGAATAATAACTGCCGTCTTCAGCGTAATATCTTTGTAAAAAGCTATTAAAGTTTATAGAATCCCTATCAAACTCAACTAACAAACAGAAAATAAATGCCAATCTATCCCCCGCAGCATCTGGTAAACTTACGTAACTTTTATTTACGTAGCCGTCGTGCGCGGTTATAAGGCATCTCTTTTTAAATTCATTATAGTCAAAATTTTGCGTAACTTCTTTAAATAAAAGATATAATTCCGAACTGTTTACTATGCACTTTAATAAATCTTTTATTTTAGTCGTTGCCATAATAAATTTACAGTTTTTAAGTTCTTCACATTTGTTTAAAAAAGCTTGCACTTGTTCTTTAACGTTGCTCATTTCTCACCTAAAATCTTCTTTTTTTAAATTATATCACATTTATAAATAAATTTAAATTATTTTTTAAAAGAATATCTTGATTTTTATATAAAAATTATGTATAATAAATTAAACTTTAGCTTTTTAGCGGTTATTTTGAGTTATTATGTTAAATATAGGCGAAACATCTACTAACAAATTAATAATTTTGTTCGTTTTTGATAAAATGGAAAGTGCTCTATCGGAAAGAACGATAGTTGATATGTGTTCTTCTTCTAACGATTGGATGGGTTATATGGATTGTGTTAATATTATCCATAAACTTTTAGACGATAATTTTATTTGTATCGTAAATCAAGATGAAGATACGTTATATACTATTACTCCCGATGGAAGAGAAACGCTTGCTAACTTTTATATAAACATTCCTAAAAGCGTTCGTGAAGAAATTTCCATCTTCGTAAAGAAGAATAGCGCAAGATATAGAAACCGTCAAGAATGTAGATCGGATTATTATCAAAATAAAGACGGTACTTATACCGTTGCTTTAAAAATTTTAGCTCCCGTTCAGCCTATATTAGAGTTAAAATTCGTTGTTCCCGATAGAAAAACCGCTAACAAAATTTATAAAAAATGGGAAGAAAAAGCTGCCGACGTATATTCGGTAATATACGAAAATTTATGTGATTAAGGAGAGAAAAATGTTTACTTACCGCACTAATGGAACTTGTTCCAGACAAATTATATTCGACGTTGATTGCGATAATAAAATTCATAACGTAAAATTTATCGGCGGTTGTGGTGGAAATTTACAAGGTATTTCAAGATTGGTTGAAGGTTGTGATATTACCGAAATAGAAAATAAAATTAAAGGTATTCGCTGTAAGGGCAATACCTCTTGCCCCGACCAGCTTGCAAAAGCTATTGCTGAATATAAAAGAGTTCAAGCTGAAAAAAATTCTAACGATAATTAAAAAGGTACGCATTTGCGTACCTTTTTTTTTACATTATTTCAATTAAGTTATATATTTTTGCCATATTTTTATTTACTAAATCTAAATAAAAACATCTACCTTCGTAGCCAAAATTTGTATTATATCTAATTAAATTAAAGCCCGTCCATTCTTTTTTTACTTCAATTAATAATTTTTCGTAAGGCATTTCGTCATTGTAATAAATTCCGTCGAAAATAAATTCTATCCATAAACCGAATTTTATAGCGTTTTGCGTTTCTTTATTTAAACTTACGCCGAAAGCAGGCATGATTCTTGCCGTTTTAATTGTTGAAATCCATTCACTCAAAATGCGTGAATAATTGTAGTCGGATTTATTAAGTTTAGTTTTTAATCCGTTTTTATAAATTATAATTTCATTTACTTTTTTAAAATTTTCTATAAGTTGCATATTTTTATTAAAGCCCGCAATTACGCGGGCTTATTTTATTTATTCATTAAATATTCATCAATAGCTTTGGCTGCAGTTTTTCCTGCTCCCATTGCTAAAATTACAGTTGCCGCTCCGGTTACGGCGTCGCCACCTGCATAAACACCGTTTAAAGATGTTTTGCACGTTTCTTCGTTTACTATTATGCCACCCTTATTGTTTACTGCCAATCCGCTAGTCGTATTTTTAATAAGCGGGTTTGGGCTAGTGCCGATAGACATAATAACACAATCAACGTTTAAAACGTAGTCGCTGCCTTCAATTTCAACGGGCTTTCTTCTTCCCTTTTCATCAGGTTCGCCAAGAGTGCATTTTTTAAGTTTTATTCCTTTTACGAAACCATTTTTTTGGTCGTGTTTATCATTTTCATTGTTATAGTCTAAAATTTCAATAGGATTTCTCAACG
>JAGAMH010000058.1 GCA_017624815.1 Clostridia bacterium | reverse complement strand
GTTTAGCAATAAATTTTTGCCTATTTTTTTGCAATTAACTTCAATTACCCCTATAATATTGCCGTTTAAACAGTCTTTAAGCTCTATTATTCCCCTTGCCTTTCCGCCAACCGTTACGGTAATTTTTTGGTTGTTATTAAAGGCAAAATACTTAAAGCCCGCCGTTGCGCCGTTGCAAAAATTTGCAATATATTGGTCGCCGTTTTGCTCTCTGTCTTTGCCCGTTTGCGTAAAGTAAGGGTGGCAGCTTTTAAACGGTTTTACCGCGCCGTAAAAATAAACGCCCTTTTTAGAAAATAGGTTGCAGGCTATTCTCGCCTCGTATTTTCCTTCTGCAATTAGCGGTCCGCCGTTTAGCCCGCACGAAGTTATTTCCGCTTGCTTAAAAGTTCCGTTTGGCAAAAGTTTAATTTCTTCGGCGCAGGCTTGGCGCGAATAACAATGCCCGTTAGTTTGTCGGTGGTAAAAAACGTAATACTTGCCGTTTTTACACTCCACGCTACCGTGCGTATACTAAAACCGTTTTTGATAGTAAAAAGGGCTTGGGATTAAGTTTAATCCCAAGCCTTTTATTTATGATATTATTAACCTATCTTTTTGACCTTAATTAGCTTTATGGTAACTAAAGCACCCCAAGCAATAAGTCCGCCAAAGGCTACTACGTCGCCAATTATCCAGAAAATCTTCCAAGTCGAGAAGCCCTTTTCGTACTGAATAACTTCGTCGCTTGCGTTACCGTCGTCAATAGCGGTCTTTCTGGTGTTACAATATGTGAATATAACGTGCTTAGCAACGTCTCTTACGCAAGCAACTGCCGTTGCGCTCTTGGTATCTCTAAGCCCTACTGCCGAATAGTTTGCGTCGTTACCGTTTTCAAGCCAAATATCGTTACCTGCGCGAATACCTTGGTCAACCGTTTTATAGCTATCGCTACCGTCGAGATAGTCGGTTACCGCCGTGCCTTTAAAGCCCCATTCGTTACGCAATATATCCGTCATAAGTCCGTAGCTACCGCCCGTCCAAGTATCGCCGATTCTGTTATATGAAGACATAATAGCGTTTGCCTTGCCAACCTTTACGCTGAGTTCGAAAGGTCTTAAATATACTTCGCGAAGGGTTTGTTCGGAAAGCCAAGTATATAATCCGTTTCTTTGGTTTTCCGTTTCGTTAATTGCAAAGTGCTTAATGTAACAGTAAATACCTTCCTTGGTTGCGCCTTCTACTATGCTTGCACCGATTATACCGGAAATGTAAGGGTCTTCGCTGAAATATTCGTAGTTTCTTCCGTCAAAAGGAGAACGGTGAATATTCATACCGGGCGCATACCAGCCGCCGTAGCCTGCCGCAACGCCTTCCATACCAACTACTCGGCCGAAAAGTTCTGCAACGTTAGTATTCCAAGTGCCCGCAACTACTATTGCAGAAGGGAAACCTGAGAATTCGGGTGTGCTGTGAGGGTGACGGTTAAAGCCCGTAGGTCCGTCGAGGTCAACCGTAGTAGGTTTGCCGATAGAAGGAAGCTTATTCGCCGTATATCCACCCTTCATTGCAAGGTCGAAAAGTTCGTTAGTGCTAATTTGGTTTAATACGGGATCCCAAAGCTCGTCGTCGTAATAATTGTTTTCGTCGCCGAGTTGAGTAATAAGCTCGTCGTTATAATACGCCGAAGCCGTACCCATATTTTCAATTAATTTTTTATCTCCCGCTACGCCTTGAGTGGGCATTTCGGTAGTATCTTTCTTGGTCGATAACCAACCGTTGGGGTTAAAGTTAGAAGCTTTTGCACGTCTTTCAGAAGTTTGTTGAGGGAAGGAAGCAGCAAAGTCTGCACGAGTTAAATACTTCATATCCCAACCTTGAACGTTCATACCGTCAATGGAAATACCGCCGTCGGCAGTATCGCCCGTAAATCTGTTTTCAACGGGGTTGCCCGTTGCGCTATCAACTTCAATGGCTATATTTTCGTCTACCGTATAAATAATTTCACTATTTTTTAAGCCTTCTTTAAGGGTGTGGCAGTCAGTTGAAAGCTTAATTATATATTCGCCTTCTTCAAGAACGTAGCCGCCGTTTTCGCCAACGCTACCGCTTAAATTGTAACAGTCGTAAGACTTCATATCTTCAGCGGTAAAGGTAAGCGTTAACGTTTGAATATCGTTGGGTTGTAAAAGCTCGGTTTTTGCAAATGCAACTAAGTTCGACGAAGATTTTTCCACTCCACCGGGGGTGTAAGGGGGCTCGTAATAAACTTCTACTACGTCTTTGCCGGGCATAGTGCCAATATTTCTTACGTCAACTTTAATTTCAATGGGCGTATCCGCATTGATGCGCGACGCGTTGGAAGGTGATACGGATTTAACAGTCCATTCAAATTGCGTATACGAAAGTCCAAATCCGAAAGGATATTGAACTACGCCTTCGTAACCCGTGCCGTATTCGTTATCCACGTCCGCCCAGAAGTTTTCCGCATCTGCCGTTTCGTACCATTTATAGCCAACGTAAATACCTTCGAGGTAATCGATATATTCTTCGCTTGAGCTATTAGAGAAGGTCTTTTCACCCGTTGCACCGTTTACGACGTTAGCGTCGGGGGAGTTCGCATAGCTTGCCGCCGTGGTTAAATCGTAAGCAAAAGTGTCTACGAGTTTGCCTGAAGGCGTGGATTCACCCCTTAATATTTTAGCAAGAGCTTTTAAACCGCTCTGTCCGGGGGTAGCTATGTATAAAGCTGCGTCGATATTGCTATCTTGAATAAAACCGCACTCCAACGTTGCCGAGGTGTTTAAAACTATAATAACGTTTTCATAATTTTCTTTAACGTAATTAATTAACGCTTCTTCTTCGGTGGAAAGTTGTAAATAAGTTCTAGTATTGTCGGTAACTACTCTACCGTTGCTTGCGCTAGAGCCGTCGCCCGAGGGAATAAACTTGCGTTGATATTTGGGCAAGTCTAACGATTCGCCGCCCGTTCTTGTAATAACTACTATAGAAGTATCGCTATACTCCAACGCAGAATTTAAAACGTCTTGTGGATAATCGTTGATATTCGGTTCAACCAAGTTAAAGTATTTAGGGTCGCCGTTGTAGTTGAACCAACCCGAACGGCTATCCGTACCGCCGTTTCTGTTTACCGTACAATAACTTTCGTAATACTCAACCAAGTCGGGATTTACGCTAAAAGGCTCGTCCGAAAGGCTTTCTAACGCTTCTTTAAGCCCCGTTATTTCCTTTACAGGGTCATCTTTGCTCCACATAGTAAAGTCGCCCGAACCGCCGCCGCACATTAAAGTACCCGCGTCGCTAGAACACCAACCAAAAAGGTTTACGTTTGTTACGTCTACAAGAGGCAGGGCGTCGTCTTGGTTTTTAAGAAGAACGAATCCTTCTTCCGCCACCTTTTGAACTGCAAGGTCGCCCTCTTTAGGGTCTAAGGTTTCTGCAGGCTTAAAGTTATCGCCTAAATACTGGTCGATAATACCCGCAAAAAAACGTAAAACGACGTTAGCCGCAATAAACACGCAAGCCAATACGCCAATTACTATAAGCTGAATAATTTTGCCCGTGGTCTTTTTCATAATTTATTCTCCTTTATAAATTAATAAGTTTACCTTATTAAATTCATTATAGCATTCCGTTATACTTCCGTAAATAGCCACATTTAAAAGCAGTTTAAAAAATCAACCTTTTTTTTATTTTGGTATATAACGGTAAAAGAAAAAAAGGGAAGCAAAAAACTTCCCTTTTTATTTGAATATTTTATTTATTGTACTATCGATTAAAATTTTAAATCGCAGTAAATGGGCATATGGTCAGAAGCATCCAAAGCGTCGTCGTGAATAGTATCGTAATAGAGCGATTCAACGCCTTCGGAAATTAATATGTGGTCAATGCACTCGATTGTTTTAAGTTGCGTAGAGGTTACAGACTCACGGCCAAGTATCCAATGGGATGCAATGGAAGGATCTCTTGAAACCGTAAGCATACCGTTACTAATATGTCCAGTTCTGCAAACCGTGCCGGTAACCTTTGCATTCTTACTATCTAAAAGATTGTTCTGCTCCATAAGCGTAGTTATGGATATCTCGCTATCGTTAGCATTGTAGTCGCCGCTCATCATAAAAGGCACGTTAGGATACTTTGCCTTCCACGCGTCGATAACCGATTTCATACCTTCAGCCTGATCAAGTCTTTCGCCAACGCTGAGTGCCCAGTGCGTGCTTGTAAATATGAACTTTTTACCACTCTCCTTAATCTCGAACACGGCGATGGTGAAATTACGACACTGATAGTTACCGCAAACGGGATCAAGATGCGCCTGAGTCCACTCAACAAGATTAAGCACCTCGGTGTTATACATAATCGTAGAGTAGTTGGTATAGCCGTTTACCTTATTTTCGCTAGTGCTACTGTAATTGATAAACTTATACTTTGCGCTAAGGTTTGCATTGGAAGAAAGGGCCGCATACCATTCATCGTCGCATTCTTGAAGTCCTATAACGTCGGGCATATATCTGAGAATGGTATTTACTACTTTAGGCGCACGAGGCGAAACGGCAGGCTTGTTGTTGTAGTCGTCGCAGAGAACGTTGAAGGACATTGCACGAACGGTGGTGTCTTCTGCGCGTTCAGAAGCGTTTTCCTTTACCGCGAAGAAGCTATCGTCCATGGTCCATCTTGCCTTAAGCGTAATGTTTTTCGAAACGACGTTGGTGTCGAAATCCCATTCGTTGCCGTTATAGTACCAGCCGTCAAATACGAAATTATAAGTTACTCCATTGGCGTTGGTGTAGGTATACGAGGGAGCTTCGGGCATTACGGCTTTTCCGCCCGTGATAACGTACTGAGAAGCTACCACGTCTTTAGAACCGTTGGTGTTAAAGGTTACGGTATTTTCGCGTATACGGCTAGAGGTGAAATTAATTTTAATTTCGTAAATTCCAAGCCCCTTGTAGCTACCATCCCAGTTAGACATGGTAATATAGGTTTTTCCGTCAATCTCGAAAAGTCCTTGGTAGTTATTACTTGAACCTACGCTGGGCTTGGGGCTAAGGCCTTTATTGAAAAGAATACTTCCCGAATAATCAAGCACCTTAAGCTGGAAACCGTTCGTGGT
>JAGAMH010000009.1 GCA_017624815.1 Clostridia bacterium | reverse complement strand
TAAAAGCGTGGGCACGGCTATATTTTTAGCTATTAAAGTTAAATCTTCGTTTACTATTTTAACGTAACTTTTACGCATTATAGGACAAAGCTTTTTATATTCTTCAGAGCCAAAATGCTTTTCGGCAAAACGCGGAAACAATTTTTTTATGCGTTTATAAGCGTTTACCCGCCTAATATACCTTAACGAACGCGGTTTTACAATACCCGCACCGCCCGTTATAACAAGCTTGTTTGCACTATAATTTTTTTCGCCCAAAAGCTTAATAGCCACCCTTGCGCCAAACGAATGTGCTACGATATGCGGCTCTTTTATTTGCAAAAGGTTGCCAAGCTTTATTACCCAATCGGCGTAGTCGCCAACCGAATACGCAGTTTTTGGCGTTTGACTTTTACCGAACCCTGCAAAGTCGAAAGCCACCGTTTTATAATATTTACTTAAAAATTCTATTTGGTAATAAAAACTTTCTTTCTGCGACATATACCCATGCAAAAAAAGTACGGGCTGCCCCTTTCCCTTTTGTAAAACGGAAACGTATTTGCCGTCGATTAAAATAATTTATTCCCCTAAATTTTTACACATAATAAGGCAATCTTCGCCGTTTGAATAGTAGCGCGTGCGCGCGTAAACGCCCTTAAAGCCACTTTTTAAATATAGCGACATTGCCGCCGAATTAGAAACGCGTACTTCTAAAAATATTTTTTTCGCGCCCTTTTCTTTTGCAATTTTAATAAGTTCGTTTAAAATAGACAAACCCACGCCGCCTCTACGAAAATTTTCGCTTACGGCAATATTTTCTATATCCGCAGTATCGGCAACTACCGTTATCCCGCCGTAGCCGATAATTTCTTCCCCTTCCTGTGCGGCAACGCCGAAAAATGTTTGCGAATAGGAACAGTCTACCAACGTTTTATAACTCCAAGGCTCTTCGGGAAAGCACTCTTTTTCAAGCTCGGATATAGGCAAAATATCGGTGTATTTCCACTTTCTTAAAATCATTTTCTGCCTTCCTCCGCCTGACTTTTCCTAACGTATAAAGCCGAAATATCGTCGGTTAAAGGGCGTTCAACGGCGCATATTGCGGGATATAACAAGTTTTTAACGTCCAATTTAGTATAGTTGTTTAAGTTTAAATCTTCGTATCCAAACACGGGCAAATTTAAATTATTAACTTCTTCTTCAGACATATAGCAAGGGTTGAGCACACACTCGCCGTTTTTATATACTGCGGCGTAATAATGCCCGTGGGCAGCATCTACAACCGCGCAGAAGTTTAAACATTGTATATTATATGCCAAAAGGTCGAAAGCCGTTACCGCCAACAATTTTTTGCCTGCACCCATAGCAAGACCTTTCGCGGTGGCAATTCCTATTCTTATGCCCGTAAAAGAGCCTGGGCCAGTTACCGCGCTAAAAAAGTCGCACTCGGCGGGAGTTAAATTAATTTCAGACATTGCCTTATCTATTTCACCCATTAACGTTACCGAGTGAGAAAGAGCGCAGTCTTTTATAAAGTTTAAGGCAATTTTTTCGCCTTTTTTTGCCAACACGGTTAAATGGCGGGAAGACGTATCTATTGCCAAAAAGTTTTTATTATTCATAAACTATTTCCCTAAGGTTTTCGCCTTTTTTAATAATTTCCACTACTTTACAGTTTTTTGGAAGAACGCTTTGGATATTTTGGCTCCATTCTATAAGGCAAACGCCGTTGCCGTAAAAATAATCGCAAAGTCCCAACGCTTCTGCTTGTTCGCCGCAAGTTAAACGGTAACAATCGTAGTGATAAAGCTTGCCGTAATAATCGTTCATATACGCGTAGGTGGGGCTTAAAATTTCGTCTTCAATGCCTAAGCCTTGTGCTACGCCCTTTGCAAAAACGGTTTTTCCTGCGCCCATATCGCCTTTTAATAAAACGACGTCGCCACCCTTTAACGTCTTTGCGTATTCAGTTGCAAATTCAAGCGTTTTTTGTGCGCTTTCTGATAAAAACGTTGCCATACGATTATATTATAACGCGTATGGCAAAAAAGTGCAAATATTTAATTAAAGTTTAGCTTGCTTTTTATTTTTAATTTCGTTGAACTTGGCGTTCGTTCTTTTTATAAGTTTGGAAAGAGGTTTATATATTACCAAAGTTACAGCAGAAAGTATCACCGTTTTTAAAAGGTTGAAAAGTACGGCAAAGTACCAATACTGCTGATAGAACGCCATACCTTCTTTCCAAGGCGTACCTGCGTATAAATTTAAAAAGAAAGGAAAATTTAAAAACCAGTTTACAGGAACGGATACTATAACCTGCGCAACGCTTGCAATTAACAAACTTATTAAAACGGGTTTAATGCCTTTGTGCTTTTTATAAATAATTGCGGGGATTAAAACGTAAGGCAGCGTTAGTAAAATATTTGCAAGCTCGCCTACGCCTACCGTTTGGGACAGTATAAGCGCGTGTAAAATTTCTTTAATAACGCACACCACCACCGCCGCAATCGGGCCGAGAGCAAAGCCCGTAACCAAAACGAAAACGTTGGAAAAATCGAGCTTTAAAAAACTTAACGGCGTCCACGCCATTAAAGGTATTTCTAAAAAATACAACGCAAAGGCAACGGCGGTAAAAACGCCCAAAAAAGCAAGGCGGCTTGCTGAAAAGTAATTTTTTATTTTATCTAACGCCGTTTGCTCTTTTTTTTGCGGTGTTTCGGGGATATTAGCCACCAAATTTACATTTTCTTCTTGCATAAAAACTCCTTTAAAGTCGTTCTTTGCATAATAAAACCGCCCTTTTTTACGTAAAAAAGGGCGGTGAAAAGCCTATAAAAAAGCCTTACTCTTTTACCATCCGGACTATACCGTCGGTTTGGGAATTGCACCCAATCAGAAGCGTTAAAAAACGCTTGTCGCAGACTATACTGCCGGTGGGGAATTGCACCCCGCCCCAAAGAATAACTTTATTATTTTTTATTATTATAATATTATAAATATTAGTTTGTCAACAAAATTAGTCGTGAATAAATAAAACACCCAACGTGCCTTGACCACAATGAACGGAAACGGTGCAGCCTGCGTAAGTTTCCACAACTTCGTCAAAGCTAAATAAGCTATTAACAAGCTCTTTAACCTTTTCAACCGTTTCGGGCGAGCAATGGCTATGCGTTATAAAGCAACGGGTTTTATCGTAATAATGATAGGATTGCGAAAGCTCGGTAACGTATTGTTTTAAACAGCGATCTATATTGCCCATATACTTCTTTTTAGCGTAAAGCTTGCCGTCCTTCATATCTATCATGGGATGAAGCTTTAATATCTTTGCGCCCATAAGCGCCGCAAGAGAACATCTTCCGCCCTTATGAAGATTGTCTAAAGAATCGGGCACGAAGGAAGTATTAACCTTACCGCGCAAACCGTTAATTGCGCTAACTATTTCGGTTGCAGTTTTGCCTTCCTTTAACATATCGCACGCCTTTAATACGAGCAACCCCTGCCCAGTTGAAAGGTGTTGCGAATCGATTACGTGCACCTTGCCGTTAAATCTTGCCGCCGCTTTTTTAGCGCTTTCGTGCGTGAGCGAAGCTTTAGACGAAATGTTAAAATGAATAACTTCGTCGTAGTCGGCTAAATACTTTTCGAAATGTTCGGCGTATTCGTCTTCGGAAAGCGCCGCCGTGTGGGGCAACTGTTTGGTTTGATTGATATAATCGAAAACGTTTAAAGGCGTTACGTCTACACCGTTGTCAAAATAAGATTTATCACCCAATATTACGTATAAAGGTATTATACCTATATCGTTATTTATTACTTGATCCTTATTTAAATCGCAAGTTGAATCAGACGTAATTTTAATTTTCATAGCTAGCTCCTTTTTACCAAAACATTATAACATAAAGTTTCAGTTTTTTCAATTAAAAATAGCAAAATTTCACAACACTTTCATTTTATATATTTAGTTATGAAAAAAAGACGCGAAATAATCTTCGCGTCTTTAAAAATCATCTTACACAATCGGCGTATAAAGGGAACGCTTTGCAAAGTTTTGCAACTTCTGCATTTACAAAATCAAAGCATTCTTGCTTTTCGTTGATAACCTTTGCAATAAGCTGAGCTATTTTTCTTGCTTCTTCTTCCTTCATTCCGCGGCTTGTCATTGCGGGAGTGCCTATACGAATACCGCTAGTTACAAAAGGTTTTTGCGTATCGAAGGGAATTGCGTTTTTATTTACGGTAATATGCACTTCGTCGAGCATTTTTTCAAGTTCTTTGCCCGTGATGCCGTTTTCGGTAAGGTTTAAAAGGATAAGGTGGTTGTCCGTTCCGCCCGAAACCATTTTAACACCTAACTTTTTAAATTCGTCCGCCATAGCGGCTGCGTTTTTAACAATTTGTTTTTGATATTCTTTAAACTCTTCGGTTAACGCTTCACCGAAAGCTACCGCCTTTGCCGCAATAATATGCATTAAAGGTCCGCCCTGTATGCCAGGGAATATAGACTTATCTATGGCCTTGCCGAATTCTTCTTTGCACATGATAACGCCGCCGCGAGGTCCGCGCAACGTTTTATGGGTAGTGGTAGTTACGAAATCTGCGTAAGGCACGGGTGAAGGGTGAACGCCTGCCGCAACCAAACCTGCTATGTGAGCGATATCCACCATCATATAAGCGCCTACTTTATCGCAAATTTCCCTTATTCTTTTAAAGTCGATTACTCTTGAATAAGCACTTGCGCCCGAAACGATAAGCTTAGGTTTGCACTCCAACGCAATTTTTTCCATTTCGTCGTAGTCGATAACTTCACTTTCTTTATTTACGCCGTAGGGCACTATGTTAAAATATTTGCCCGAAATATTAACGGGCGAGCCGTGCGATAAATGTCCGCCGTGAGCAAGATTCATACCCATAACGGTATCGCCAGGTTGAAGCATTGCGTAAAATACTGCAAGGTTAGCACTTGCGCCCGAGTGGGGTTGAACGTTGCAATATTCGCAACCGAAAATCTTTTTAATTCTGTCCCTTGCCAAATCTTCGGCAATGTCAACGAATTGACAACCACCGTAGTAGCGGTGTGCGGGATAACCTTCGGCGTATTTGTTAGTTAAGTGGCTGCCTGCCGCCGCCATAACTGCAGGTGAAACGAAGTTTTCACTTGCGATAAGCTCTATGTTGTTTTGTTGACGGTTAAGTTCTAACTTTAACGCTTGGGCAACTTCGGGGTCGGTTTTTTCAATAAGGGAAATATCGATCATTTAAAATCTCCTTGTAAAATTAATAGCTTAAAAACAAATAAAGTAAGGTAGCGCAAAAAACGCTATACTTACCCCCTTATAGCTCTATTCGTATTTTTATACATTTTACCACAGTTTTTCGTATAAGTAAAATACTTTATGCAACTAAATTAATAAATTTACTTTTTTTATGTATAAAATTCATTTGCGACTAAAAAAACTACAATTATATTTTAAAAGTAAAAGCCCCGAAAAGCTTTTGGCTTTTCGGGGAGTAATTTAAAACTAAATTGAATCGTCTATTAACTGTAAAACGGCAACTGCGTCGCCTATAGTTTTTTCAAACGCTTCACGGCCGTATTTGTCTACTTCGGCTTTATCTTTTGCACCGTGAGTTAAACAACCCGCGCCGCCAATGCAGCCGCCTACGCAAGCCATACCTTCTATAAAGTTGCCTTGTAAAACGTTTCTGCTCTTTAATAAAAGCGCTTTTTTACAAGCTTCGATACCGTCGCAAACTACGGGGTTTACTTGGTAATCTATTTCTTGTTCCTTTAACGCTTGAACAACAGCGTCGGAAAGGCCGCCTGAACGAGCAAAAATTCTTCCAAAGTAAGAAGCGTTGTCTAAAACGTCTTCGGCAAGTTCGGTGATGTTTATATCTTTACTGTCGAATAAAGCTTGAAGTTCTTCAAACGTTAACACTACGTCTACGAAGGGCTTTGCGGATTCTAATTGAGCTTCGCCCTTCTTTGCAGTACAAGGTCCTATGAATATAACCTTTGCAGAAGGATCGGTCTTCTTTAAATATTTTGCAAGCGCAACCATGGGCGAAGGATTGTGCGAAACGTATTCTTCTAACTTGGGGAACGCCTTTTTGATATATCTTACGAAAGCGGGGCAGCAAGAGCTAGTTAAAAAGCCCTTTTCGGCAAGCTCTCTCGATTCGGCTTGAGCAACCATATCTGCGCCCAACGCCGCTTCTATTACGGTGTAAAAACCCATTTCTTTAAGCCCCGTTATAACTTGACCTAATTTTGCGTAGCTAAACTGACTGGAAATGGAAGGCGCAACTACGGCGTATACTTTATAATCTTTATTTCCGTTGCTATTTTTTAAAAGGTCGATTGCGTCTAAAATGAACGATTTATCGCTAATTGCACCAAAGGGGCATTGATAAACGCACGCGCCGCATTGAATACAATTTTCGTTATCTATTGCAGCGGCGTTGCTTTCCGTTATGGAAATAGCCTTTACCTTACAAGCCAACTGACAGGGGCGTTTGCGGTTTACTATTGCCGAATAAGGGCAAACGGTAGCGCACATACCGCATTCTACGCATTTAGACTTATCTATATGCGCAACGTGGTTGTGGTCGAAAGATATTGCACCCTTTTTACAAACGTCTTCGCAGCGGTGAGCAAGACAACCGCGGCAAGAGTCGGTTACTTCGTATCCCGACGCGGGACATTCGTCGCAAGCGATATCTATTACCTGTATAACGTTGGGGTTATCTTTATCGCCGCCCATAGCTATTTTTACGCGTTCGGCTAAAATTGCGCGTTCCTTATAAACACAACAACGCATGGTGGGCGTTTTGCCGGGAACAATTAATTTGGGAATATCTAAAACGTTTTCTAAAAGCGTACCCGCCCAAGCTTGTTTTGCAACTTCACGCAAAACTTTATATTTTAAATGCTGTACTTTTGTATCAAATTTTCGCATTTTTATCTCCTAAAAGTAACTTACCTTAATTCTTTTGCCCATCTTTCTTAAACAAGCGGACAATTCTTCTACTAAATTCATTTTAATACTGAACGTTATGGGAAGTTCGGGATTTTGGTGGGCGGGGTTAATTGCCCTGCCTACGTAAAAGTTTATATCCGTAGCTTCCTCGAAAAGCAATCTGCATATAAGCGACGCTCCGTCCCTACTAAAATTCCAATGTTCGTAATATTGGTTTTCGCCGAGATAATCCTTGGCGTATTCCACTACTTTATTTACCGTTATAACGCCTTCCGTTACCAAATCTACGCCTTCAATTTCGGCAATAGGCGGAACATCTGAGCTTTCAAACGATAAACTTGCTCTAAGCGGTTTGCCTAAATATTTTGCCGCTATCGACGAAGTAGTACCGCCGCAAACGATATGCTTGCCCTCTTTTGAGAAGAATAGCGACATCATACGGTCGTTATCGTCCCTGTTTGAAGGAGGTCCGAATAGCAAGTTCATGGGAACGCGCTTTCTAATTTTTACTACGCAAGCCGTAGTGTCGTCGCCCGGCTTATGCCCGTAGAGCTTATCACATTCGTCAACTAACATGGTGGAAAGATTTTTTGCCGTATATCCGCCGCAAACGAGCGTTTCCATATAAGATATAATCTCTTCCCTCTTCCATCCAAAGTTATAAAGCCCGCCAAGCCCCGCGTGGGGACAACCGTCGCTCATTGCAATAAAAACGTCTTCGTCGCGCAGTTTTACAGCCGTTTTATAAATCTTTTTGCCGCCGATATTCATTTCCGTTTTGGGGTAATCGTAATTAACCCCGTCGCGCAAAACGATAACGTGTGGATTATCGTACTGAATAATTTCGGCAAGCTCGTTATCGAGAATGTGTATAATGGTAAAGGTCGAATAGGCAACGCCACGCACGGAACACACGGGTAAAGTTGCCGCAATGGTTGCAACGCATTCTTCTATAGGTAGCCCTGCCGCCATCATCGTTGATATTATTTTAGAGGTTAGGGTGGATAATATGCTGGCTTTAACGCCGCTTCCTAACCCGTCGGCAAGCACTATTACGGTAGAATTTTCGTTTTCTTCAACTACGTCTACGTGGTCGCCGCAAAGTTCTTCGCCGTGATGGTTAATACTTTTATAGCCGATTTCCGCACATAAATCATTCATCAGTAATCGACTCCTTAAGTTTGGTCAACGCAATTTTAGTTTCCGCCGCCGTTTCGCCTAAAAGGGAAGCTATTTCTTGCACGATACGCATTTGCTTTTCAACCACTTTGTCGGCTACTTCTACCGTTTGACGGCTTATATTTTCCTTCTTTTCGCGTTCGGCTTCTTCGTCGGTAATATCACGCATTATGCCAACTATAAGGTGGGAATCTTTATCGTAAACTACGGTGAGTTCCACGTAACGTTTATATTCGGCAAGGTAGGTGCGCTGACTTCTTACTCCCCTAAAAGTATTTTTAACCTGCATAAATACGCCAGGGTCTAAAATTCTTATTACGGGTTCGCCTAAAACGTCGGACGCCGTGCGCAAGTTCATTATGCGAAGGGCGGATTTGTTTATTTGCTGAACTTCTAAATTTTCATTTAAAAGTATTAAGCCGTTGGGCGAGTTTTTAACGATAGTATCCGAAAAGCTTTCGGCTTTATCTTTAAGGTAGGGCAAGCACATAGAGCTTTCGGCTTTGCCTTGGCAAATTGCAATTGCTTTTTCTCTGCAAGAGTTGTATCCGCAAGAGCCACAGTTAAGCTCGTCGGAAGGTTTGAATTTGCCCATTTGGCGAAGGGCGCTTGCAATTTCCATTTCAGAAGGTTGCATAAGTTTATGCTCTATATAAGAAAATTGCTTTTTAATTTGCATTGAAGAAGGCTGTTCAACTTCAAAATCCTTTTTGCCTGCAAAATTGGCAACCGCCATATAATCTTTTACGGGTGAGCGGTGATATTTTTCCATAACGGGACCGCCTACGCAACTACCTACGCAAGCCGACATTTCTATAAAGCATTTATGAATTTTTCCGCTTTCTATATCCCTTAACGCAGAGATGCAGTTTTCCACTCCGTCTAAAGCCAAATAGGTATAGCCGGAAATATTTTCTTGCATGGTTTTTAAAATTCCGCCCGTGGTGGGGAAAAATCTTGCGCGGCTATTTTCGTTAAAATCCGATTCGCGCTCTATTTCTATATTTTCTGATTTAAGCCAGTTAGTAAGCTCTTCAAACGTTAAAACTGCGTCTACTATGCCTTCGTAATGCTCGGCTTCGTCCTTTTTAGCAACGCAAGGACCTATAAATACCGTTTTGGCGTTGGGTATTCTCTTTTTAATATCAACACAATGCGCTTGCATAGGCGACATTACGTCGGCAAGATATTCAAGTTCGGCAGGGAAATATTTTTGAATTAATAAATTCACCGAATGGCAGCACGAAGATATTATTATATCCCTATCGTCTTCGCGGAGCATTCTTTCGTATTCCCTTTTAACTATAGTTGCGCCGATAGCCGTTTCTTCCACCGCGTAAAAGCCCAACTTTTTTAAAGCTTTGGTCATAGAAGTAATACCAACGCCGTCGTAGTTTGCTATAAACGAAGGCGCTAAGCTTACCACTACGGGATCGCCGCTTAATAAAAACATTTTTATCTTTTCCGTTTCGTCAACTATCTGCTTTGCATTTTGCGGACAAACGACGAAACAATGTCCGCACAATATACACTCATTACCTATAATGTGCGCTTGATTGCCCGAAAAACGTATTGCTTTTACGGGACAATGTCTAATACATTTATAACAGTTTTTACAGTTAGATTTTTTAAGGGTTAAACAGTTTGCCATAACTATTACTTCCTTTAGCCTTTAATTGCGTTTAATATGTTTTTAATGAAAAATTCTTTAAAATTATCTCTGGTTATTCCAACGTGAACGTCGTCGTTAACCTGAATAGTAACGCCGTCGCGATTGCATTTACCTATGCAAAAGCTGCCCGACAAAACGACGTCGTTTTGCAAGCCGTAATCTTGTATTGCCTTTTGCATAAGCTCAACTATTTCGGGCGAACCTTTTAAGTGACAAGAACTACCCACGCAAATTTGAACGATTAACATAATTATACCTTTGCTAAAATTTCGGTATTAAAAAAGTTTTCTACCGTTTCGGGCGATACGGTAAAGAAGTTATCGTCTACCGTTACGCTTACGTATTGCGAGCATTTACCCATGCAAAAAGTACCGCCAAGTTCAACCTTGTTGCCAAGGTTATTTTCGGCAATAAGTTTTTTTAATCCTTCTACCACTTGGCGAGAGCCTTTAATATGGCAAGAACTACCTATACAAACAGTAACTTTCATTTTGTTTTCTCCTGTACTTAATGGTTTTATTTCGCCCTTATTATATCACTATATAATAATAATTTCAAGTCATTTATAGATAAAAATTTACTGATTGAGCGCATAATTTAAAGGGAAATAATCCCACCGAGTATCTTTCTCGGTGGGATTATTACAAAATTATTAATTTTTTCGTTTAAAAGTTTACTTGTTACAAGGCCAATACGCGTTTATTAATCGCAGCATATTATCTCTGCCTACGGGGTTCATGGTATGCAATTCTACGGGATAAAAGGTTGAACGCTCGGCAAGCCAATCTAAAAGCTTTATACCGTCGCCACCGTCTTCAAAATAATCGCCCAAGTCGTGGTCGCAATCTATAACGTCTATACAATCGCCCGCCTTTTCGGCTTGTAAAATTGCAGCTATTGCCTCGTTTACGCTTTTACATAAAATATAGCCTTTAGGTGCGGGGCGAACGTCGTCTAACCAAATTTTCATAACTTTTCCTATATTTTAGTTTTATTCCACTTATATTATAGCATATATTACGCAATTATTGCAAAAGTTTAAACGGTTATTCTGGCAACTTTGCCCCAAGGCGGCTTTACTACGTCGTTATTTAAAAGCCACAACACGGGGATATCTTCAGCTTCCTTTTCTTTGGGGAAGGTTGCATAGCCGTCCGTTAAAATTATTATACACGCGGGGCGGTTATTTACAAAATTCTTTTTAACGTAATTAAAAATTGAATGAAAGCTAGTTCCTCCGCCGCCAAACGCCTTTATAATTTTAAATTCGTCTTCGTTTGAAAAGGGTTTTGGCTCTACCACTTGCGCGTCGAAAAAGCCCAGCCACCCCCTTAACTTGCCGTTAAACTGGTCTATTGCCCCCTTAACTTCCGAATACGCGGCGTTTATCATTTTATCAGTCATACTGCCGGAAGTGTCTATCATAAACAAAACGTCTTCAATAACGTCGTCCTTTTCGTTAAAGTCGGGCAAAAAGAAGGGATTATCGTCGAACCTTCTATCGGGCGGGGAAAAGGAATAGTCGTTTATTTCCTCTTGCACGAAGTTGCTTAAAACAGTTCGCCAATCCGTTTGCGGTTTGGTGAGTTCCTTCCAAAGTCTTTCTGCAAAAGCGGGTAAATTGCCGTTGCCTTGACAAGCTTGCCTAACTTCTATAGCCTTGCACGCATCTTGGAAACGTTTAGTCCACATATCGCTTACAGCGTCGTCTTCTTCAAATTTACCCCACTTGCCGTGATCGTCCCAAGTTTGGTCGCTAAAATCGTCGCCGTTTTTGCCGCTTGGGGTATTTTGTTTTTTACTGCCGCTCGAACTGCCTGCGCCCTTATTTTTTTGACCGCCTCCACCACCCGACCCGCTTCCGCTTTGCTTTTTAGCCTTACTTTCAAACATTTTATAAACTTCTTCGGCGGTATATAAATGCCCTTCGTTGCCGTTGGGGGCAAGGTGCATACTCTCGCCCCACTCTCTTAGCGTTATAGAGCTTTTATCGCCGTTATTTGAAAGCATTATATTCGAGTTGACCACTATATCGCACGCTATATTAAACGCTTGATGATTGCGATCTCCCTTCCTTAAACAATGCTTTAAAACAACGTGCAAAATTTCGTGCATCATAACGAAGTCTAATTCTTTATCCGAAAGCCCTTCTAAAAAATCGGGTGAAAAGGCTATGCGCTCGCCGTCAGTATAAGCCGTTTGGCACTCTTCGTCTAAAGAATAGGTCATGTGCATTAAAAGCAGGCCGTAAAAGCCGTTATTATTTAATATTCGCATACGGGATAAGAGCAATCTTTTTATATATTCTCTTATCTTTTCGTTAGATAGAGCCATTTAACAAACTTCCTTTTTTTCTAAGCCACTCCGAAAAAGCAGGAACTTTTAAAAGTTTTTCTTTATACCCCTTTTCTATGTAGGTATAATCCTTTAAAAGTATGGTGGAAAAATCGGGCGGCATTCTCATTGAATAGTTTATGGAATTACCTATTTTTACAAGCTCGGTTTTATGCTCGCGCGCATACACCGTCATTGAAGAAACTAAGGCGTATAAACAGTCGGTAGAAGTGGGCACTTTACAAGCCTTTCCCGCGAATATATCCGCGATTGAAGGCAAATCTTTATACACTTTTGCCCACGTTCTAAATTCTATTGCAACGCCGCTTCCAACTAAGCCTGCAATTAGTGGATAAACCTTTTCCACGTCGGAACTTACGTTGTTTAAAACGTTAGAAACCATTTCCCAGCTACGGGGCGTGGCAAAAGCTAAATCGTCGGACGAGCCGTCGAACGCCATTAAGTAATCTTGCTTAAAAGATAAAAAACCTAAAACCTTTTCGTTTACTCCCTTTTCTACCGCCCAAGCTTTCCACGAAGAAAAACTGCCTTCCACCTGAATATGTAAAAGTCTGTTGGCAAGCGCCTTGGGCATTTTAAAGGCAACCGACTTATCCGTTACCCTGTTACCTGCGGCAATTACTATGCAGTTTTCGGGCAATTTGTGTTCGCCCACCACCCTATCCAAAGTAATTTGATAAGCGGCGGCTTGCACCGATTGAGGAGCGGCGGAAATTTCGTCTAAAAACAAAATATTTACGACGTTTTTGCTTTCGTTCATTTGGAATATTTGCGGCTTTAACCAAATGGCAAGCGTTTTATCCGCATTCGCCGTGGGAATACCGCGCAAATCTATGGGGTTAAACAGCAATAATCTAACGTCGGTTACCACAGTTTTTTTGCCCGTGGAATTTTCTATTTGCTTGGCAATTTGGCGAATAGCTTGCGATTTACCAACGCCGGGCGCGCCCCAAAGCATTACCGAAGGTAACGACTTAAAGGCAACGCCGTTGTTTATTACGGAAATATACATTGACGATAAATTATCTATAACTTTGTTTACGGACATAGATGGCATATTTGCATTTTTTACTTCGTTCATTGTTTTTTTACTCCGAGTTTTTTATCTATTTTTTCAAGCTCTTGTTTAAGGCTTTCTATTTTATCTACGTAGCTTTCGTTTTTTTCAAGCTCTTCGTTAATGCGTTCTTCTTGAATTTTATAGTCGTCTAAGCGTAATCTAAGTTTGGTTAAAAGCCCTATAAAATCTTCTAAAAAGTTATCTATTCTAACTATAGAACCCATTTCCGTATCGCCGAGTTCAACGTAGTATTTGCCGCATCTTTTAAGCCAAACGTAAGGCTTTTCTCTAAGCATATTAGCGGGTGTAACCACTTCGAAGCCCTGATATACGAGCAGCGTTTTTTCCTCTTCTTGCATTATATTTTCCTGCACGGCTTGGTAAATTTGCTGACGTATAATTTTGCGGTCTTCCTTGTCGTATTCGCGCTTGTTTATTTGATAGTAAATCATATCTTCGCGGCAATCTAATATGCGGTTGTTTGCTTGCTCCATCTTTTCGGGAAGCTCGTCAAGTTCCTTAGAAAGCCTTTCACGCGATTCAATTACTTTGCGTTGCAACGCCAAATAACGGGTTAGCTCGTTTGCCGTTTCCACGCGCTTTTTAATAAGCGGATTGCCTATTGCCAACGCTTTAACCTCGGCGTAATTTAAAACGGTATTGTCTACGTCCGAACCGCTACGTTGCTTTAACGAGCCGTTTAAAAGCGCCGAAATAAAGTTTTGCTTGGTTTCTAAAAGCTGCCAAGAATAGGCGTCGAAACTGCCTTCCGTTATATAGCGGAAAATTTGCACGCTTTCGTTTTCGTTGCCCTGTCTTAAAATTCTGCCTTCACGCTGAACCATATCGGCAGGACGCCAAGGAACGTCTAAATGGTGCACGGCGATAAGCTTATCCTGCACGTTTACACCTAATCCGAGCTTAAACGTAGAGCCTATTAACACGCGGATTACACCCTCTCTAACCTTTTTGAAAAGTTCTTCTCGCTGTTTGTCCGTTGCGGCGTCGTGCACGAAGGCTATATCTTCTCTTTTTACGCCGTTTCTAACTAAAAGCGCAGTTAATTCGTCGTATAAATTAAAGCCGTTTTTGGGGGTTGAAGTATCGCAAAATACCAGCTGCGTCTTTTTAGTGAACAACGTTTTAAAGTATATATTAGTAACGTTTTCCGCGCAACGAGCTACCTTTGACTGATAGGTAAACTTGCTTTGAGGATCAACTAAACGCAAGTCGAGCGCCGCCTTTCTTCCGTCGGTGGTAATTTTAAGCATATTGTCGTCTATTCTTCTAACCAAGCCGCCCCTTACCGCGTCGGCACGTTGCGATATTTGGTCTAAAAACGCCGCAAAAGGCAACGTTTTTGCAATTAACGCGTCGGTGTATCCGTCGAATTTTGGTAATTCTTCGCTATCGCGCATTTCGTGGAAGTCTGCTATTGAAGAAAGCAATACGGTAAGTTCGGGCAAGTTGTGGAATTTTGAAAAGCGCGTTGCCAAACGGTAACTGTTGGTATCTACGTCTATTTCAAATTCCGTTGCCCTTTCGGCAAACATACCTACCCAAGAATCGAAGCTTTGCAAATCAAGGGCGGCAAGTTCGCCGCTTTGTAAATACTTTTGCATTACGTAGGCGTCGGTTATAGAGTTGGTTATGGGCGTTCCCGTTGCCATTACCACTCCGCCACCGTCGTTTTGGCGCTGTACGTATTTAACCTTTTCAAGCATACTTTTACACTTTTCCGAACCGGCATTACTTATACCTAAAATTCTGGTTATTTGAGTTTCGATAGGCACGTTTTTATAGTTGTGCGCCTCGTCTACAAAAAGGCGAGTTATACCCAATTCGTCAAAGCATATTCCCGTGGCTTCCGCCGAAACGGTGTTTAGAAGTTTTATTAATCCGTCTTTAATTTTCTTTTTTGCACGCTCTATACCAGAGGTGTTTTTTAAAGAGGATTTTGCTATAGTATCAACTATTTTTTTCTCTTCTAAAAGCGCCCTTTCTTTATACTGAGAGGAAAGGTGAATCATATCGAAACAGCTATACGCCATTATAATTGCGTCGTAGTCGTTATCTTTAATATCCTTTAAAACCCGTTGTCTTTTTGCAGGTGTAAAATGCTTGGGCTCTATACATAAAAGCTTTGCTTGGGGATACGCCGTTAAAAATATTTTTTGCCATTGCCCTACTATGTTGTTGGGAACGACGTATAAGTTCTTTTTAGAAAGCCCCATACGTTTCAATTCCATGCCCGCCGCAATCATAACGTAAGTTTTTCCCGAGCCTACGTCGTGTGCAAGCAACGTGTTTTTAGAAAATAATATTCTTGCAACGGCGTTTTTTTGGTAGGGATATAGCGATATTCCCTTTGCCATGGTTGGAAAGTTTAAAAACGAACCGTCAAATCTACGCGTTCTAACGCAACTAAACTTATTTTCAAAAATTTCTTCCAATCTTTCCTTTCTTTTTGCGTCCGTCCAAATCCAAGACTGAAACTTTTGTATTATCTTTTTCTGCTTTTCTATGGCGAGCACCGTTTCTTCCTTGTTTATAACTCGCTTTTCACCCGACTTATTAAATAAGTTTTGCACTTTGTCGGTAACGGCTACGTCGCGCATATTAAGCGTTCTTTCAATAATATATAAAGCCTTCATGCGGCGCGTACCGTAAGTGCTATAGGAGCGGGCGTCGTCGTAACGCGTTTTAAAGGGTATATCCCAAGTGCCAGTAAGCTCGTCGTGCTTTACCCTATATTCGGGAGAATTTGCATAACGGCATTTACCCAAAAGGTATTCGATAAAATCGTCGATAATATCTGCGGGAACCCAAGGCGAGCCAAGCGTTACGTAAATATCTTTAGTGGCAACCGTAGGGGGTAAAATTTCTTCTAACGCGCGCAAATTTCTTCTAAAATAACCTTTGTATTTACAGTTTGCGTCCCACGCGGCGTTCCATTTTCTCGATAAATTGCCCGTTAAATATTCGTCGGCAGTTTCCCAACCTTTATAAAAGCACTCGTTCCACGTTTCGGGATTTTGATATATAGCCGCGCCCAAGCTTTCTATAACCGTTTTATAGTCTTTGCCCGTTATTGCCGACATATATTCTATATCAACCCTGCCTAAAGTGCGTTGCGAAGAAACCAACGCATCTGCTACGCTATCCACGTGTACGCCTTGCGTGCG
>JAGAMH010000008.1 GCA_017624815.1 Clostridia bacterium | reverse complement strand
ATTTGCATTGTGATTCGCTTACAAAAAGCTACGATTATATTAACGGAATAAATAGCAATTTATTGCAGGCCTCCGTTCAAAATTTAATTGATGCGGGAGCTACCGCTCAATGTTACGCTATATTTACAAGCAACGCCAACGAAAGCGACTTTTTAAAATACGTTTACCATTTAAAAGAGCAGTTTACAAAATACGGGCAGTTAATAAAACCGATACTCAATTTCAACCATTTAAAAGAAGTGGAAAAAGAAGGTAAACTCGGCGTAATTTTAACGGTGGAAAATTTGGCATTTATTAAAAAGGACGTTGAATATATTAACGAGCTTTCTTTAGCGGGCGTTAAAATGGCGTCGCTCGTGTGGAATTATAAAAACGAGCTTGCCTATCCCAACGTTAAGTTTAATAACGGAACGCCTAATTTCGCCTTGCGTGAAAAGCGCGGGCTTACAAAATTGGGCAGACAAGCCGTTGAGCTTTTAGATAAAAATAAAATAATTATCGATTTATCACACCTTTCCGACGGCGGCGTAAACGAAATTTTAAAGGGCAGAAAAATTCCGGTAGTGGCAAGCCATTCCAACGCGGCGGCTATAAAAAACGTAAGCCGCAATTTAACCGACGGGCAAATTAAAGCCGTTTCCAACTGCGGTGGCGTTATCGGCGTAAATTTTTGTAAGGATTTCGTTGGTGAATGTAATATTTTTCAAGGGCTTTTGCAGCATATAAAACACTTAATAAACGTGGGCGGAGAAGACGTCGTTGCCTTAGGAAGCGACTTTGACGGAATTCCCGAAGTAAAAGATTTAGAAAATTGCAAAAAGCTACCCAAACTGTTTAGCTATTTATATAATAACGGAATAAAGGAAGAGCTTTTAGAAAAATTTGCCCGTAAAAATTTCGAAAGGGTGTTTAAAGAAGTCGTCGGCTAAAACGGCGTTTTACTATTATAATTGGAGAAATTATGCGTAAAATTTACATAATTGCAAACTTGTTAGCGGTAGCGTGCCTTGCAACTTTATTTGCGGCGTGTGAACTTAAGCACGAACACGCTTTTACTAAATGGACCGATTGCGGCGATTCCCACGAGAGCGTTTGTACTTGCGGCGAAAAGCAAACGGGCGAACACCGTTGGGGCGAAGGCGTGTTGTCGGCTCACGAAACGGAAGAAGGCAAAATGGTAAAAAAGGTAACTTGCGGCGATTGCTTAAAAAGTTATGCGGCGGAAGAATACGTTGCTACCGTAGACCATTCAACTTGGCAAATGGCTTTAGATTTAAGGGAAGCGGATTTTACGCTATACGAAGCAAGGGAGCAAGACGGCGTATTTTACAGTAAAACCTATAAGGGCGCAAACGGCGTTTTTTATCATAACGTTACTTCTACAAAAGCCGAACTGCAAGGCGTGGTAATAGAAGAAGAGTTTTATTACGAAGAAAACGGAATGCGTTACCGCTTACGAAGGGTGTTTGAGAATGAAGCGTGGACTTCAAGGTTGACGGAAGTATCGCAGCTTAGATACGACGCGATGAAAACTTTCGTGAATTTAAACTCTATTTTTTTAAGAGATAGTTTTGCCTACGATAAAAATACGGGAGAATACAATTTAACGCAAGAATACGATATTGATTCTGATTTTAAAATGATAGAAGGTAAAGTAAAGTTCGTAAACGGAATAGTCGTTTCAGCGCAAAGTACTTGGCAAAGTAAAAAATCAGGTACTTTGTATAAGATTCAAAGAACCGTTACTTACGGCGACGGACAAATTGATATACCTAAAGAATAATAAAAGCGCCCCGAATAAATTTCGGGGCGCTTTCCTTTAAAATATAAAATACGCGCAAAAATTGCGCGTATTTTTAAGTAAATTATTAACACCAAAATACCAAGTAAAAAATACTCGGTTAATTAATTGGATAGCTTACGCTCTTTCTACGGACTTCATGCATCTGGTGCAAACGTAATCGTTTACAACCTTACCGTCGGAATTAACGTAGGAAACTTTTTGAACGTTAGCCTTAAAAGTTCTTCTGGTTCTTCTCTTGGAGTGGCTTACGTTGTTACCGGTAGTTTGACCTTTTCCACATACACTGCATACTCTTGACATAATTATATAACCTCCGTGGGTAATTTACATTTTTTTGCATTGAAAATAAAGCCGTTTATATAAACAGCCTTATAAATATAACATCAATTTTAAAAAAAATCAATCAAAAACGGGTGTGAGTTGCAAAATTTTTATATTTTTTATTAAATAAGGTGTCTATTATCATTAAATTTTGATAAATTATTAAAATACTCTTGCAAAAATTATTCAAATAGTATAAAATAATATTTAGATAGGAGATATTATGTCAGTTAGTACTAGTAACGTTTACGGAAAAATTTCAATATCAGATTCAGCCATCGCCAAGGTGGCTTGTAATGCTGCATTAGAATGTTACGGCATAGTCGATACGGTTTCGCGCCGTTTAAGCGATTCCCTGTCTGAACTTTTCAAAAAACCGTCGGGCGGCAAGGGCATCAAGGTAACTACATCCGGCGATAGAATCTACATTGACGTTTACGTGATTATTAAATACGGCGTATCAATCAACGCTGTTGCCGAATCACTTAAAGAAGGTATTAAGTATAAGGTTGAAAAATTTACGGGTATGATAGTGGATACGGTAAACGTAAACATTATCGGCGTTAAACTTTAAAACCCAAATTTTTAACCCCCTAATTTTAAGGAGTTATAATGCAAAAAACCATTAACAGCACCGAATTCCGCAAAATGGTGGCGGGCGGTGCGCGTATGCTTGAAATAAATAGAGCTAAAGTCGACGCTCTCAACGTATTCCCCGTACCCGACGGAGACACGGGTACGAACATGTCGCTTACTTTACAGTCGGCGGTTAAGGAAATGAACGCTTGTTCTTCCAACCGTTTTCAAGAAATTTGCGACGCAGTTTCTAAAGGTGCTTTGCGCGGAGCGAGAGGTAATTCGGGCGTAATCACTTCCCAAATTTTTAGGGGTATTTGTTCGGTTATTCGCGAAGCTAAAGAAACTATCGACGTTAAAACTTTCGCTAAGGCAATGGAAGCCGGCACTAAGGTTGCTTACGGCGCAGTTTCCGTTCCCAAAGAAGGTACTATTTTAACCGTCGTAAGACTTATGAGCGAATCTGCTCAAAAGCTTGCAAGTAAAAATAAAGACTTCGTAGATTATTTAAACGCTTTAATCGCCGTTGGCGACGAAGCTTTGGCTCAAACCCCCGAACTTTTACCCGTATTAAAAAAGGCGGGCGTAGTAGATAGCGGCGGTATGGGTTTAATGACCATTATGCGCGGATTCTTGGGCGCGCTCACGGGCGAAGATATCGACCTTGATTCTATGCCTACCGAAGCTCAAGAAAATAGTTCCGACGCTGATTTTGGCGACAACTCCGATATTATCAACCTCGATTTGGGCGATATCGAATTTGCGTATTGTACCGAATTTTTCGTAATTAATTTAAAACCCGAAACCACTTTGGCGGATATTGATAAGCTCAAAGAAAAGCTTATGGGCTTGGGCGACTCGGTTATTTGTATAGGCGACTTGGAATTTATTAAAGTCCACGTTCACACCAATACCCCCGGCGTTGCTTTATCCTACGCGTTGGAATTAGGCGAGCTTGACAGAATTAAAATTGAAAACATGCTCGAAGAAAACCGTGCGTTAAAAGCCAAGTTAGAAGCCGAAAAGAAGGAAATGGGCATGCTTGCAATTTGCGCAGGTAAAGGACTTTCGGAAATATTTAAAGACCTTATGTGCGACAGAGTTATCGAAGGTGGTCAAACAATGAACCCTTCGGCTTCAGACATTGCCGACGCAGTTCAAAAAATCAACGCTGCCAACGTATTCGTATTCCCCAACAACTCAAACATTATTCTTGCGGCAGAACAGGCAAAAGCTTTGGTAGAAAACCGCAAAATACACGTTATTCCCACCAAAAATATCCCTCAGGGCTTTGCAGCGGCGCTTGCGTTTAACCCCGACGCGTCCGTTTCCGAAAATAAAGCCGAAATGATTCACTCGTTAGATAACGTTGCTTCCGGCCAAGTAACTTACGCCGTAAGAAACACTACTATGAACGGGTTCCATTTAAAGGAAGGCGATATTATCGGCTTAGACGCTAAAAAGATTTTGGCTAAGGGCAACAATATAGACGATACTACTATCGCGCTCATCAAAAAGATGAAAAACGACGAACACGAAATGATAACCCTTTACTACGGCGAAGGCGTTAAAGAGGAAGAAGCGGAAGCTCTTGCGGAAAAGGTTGCCGAACAATTCCCCGATTGCGACGTCGATTTCCACTTCGGCGGTCAACCCGTATACTATTATATGGTATCGCTCGAATAAAATAAATTTACAAGGGAAGGTTTCGTACCTTCCCTTTTTAATCGGTATAAAATGAAGTTAACTGCAATAAAAGGCGTTTCGGAAAAACGCGAGCAACAATTTAATAAGTTGGGCGTTTACTCGTTAGAAGATTTGGTGCGTCATTTTCCCCGCGATTATTGTGATTTAACCTCGGTAACGCTCGTTCGCAACGCCTATCATAACGAAATTATTTTAACCTCGTGCGAGGTATTGCAAATAGAATTTAACCGCCACGCAAAGCGCCCCTACGTAAAGGCGTTGTGTCAGCAGAGCGGCAGCATTTTTTCTGCTATTTGGTTTAATCAACCCTACGTTGCAACGACGTTAAAGCTCGGCGAATATTTGTTCTACGGCAGGGTGCAAAACCGCTACGGTATGGGCGGTACTATGATTAATCCCACATTTGAACCGTTAGATAAAAACTATAATTTAAAGGGGATAGTTCCCGTTTACTCTTTAAGCGGAACGCTTACGCAAAAGGTCATTCGTTCGGCTATATCCCAAGCCCTTTACAAGATTAATTTAACTTCGGTCATTCCTAAAGAGGTTCAAAAAAAATACGAGCTTGGCGATTTGTGCGAAGCGTATTTTAAACTCCACGCCCCCAAAAGCAAAGAAGATATTAAAAAAGCTTCGGCAAGAATTGCGCTCGAAGAATACTTTATTTTAATTTCGGCGTTTAAGTTAATTAAAGGCGACGGACAAGAAGCTCGTTTAAACGACTATTCCGTTACGGCGGAAGAAGTTAGGGCGTTTACTTCCCGTTTCCCCTTTGAATTTACCGACGGTCAAAAAGCCGCCGTTACCGAAATTTATAAGAACTTAAAATCTCCCCAAAAGATGAACAGGCTTATTCAAGGCGACGTTGGCTCGGGTAAAACAGCGGTTGCTCTTACGGGCATTTACGCGGCGTTAAAGTCGGGATATCAAGCGGCAATGTTAGCGCCCACCGAAGTTTTGGCAAAGCAAAATTACCTTTTAATGCAAAAGTATTTGCCCGATTATAACGTGGCGTTTTTAAGCGGCTCAACGGGTGCGGTGGAAAAGCGCGCCGTTAAAAAGGGACTTGCCGACGGAACTATTAACGCCGTTTGCGGCACGCACGCAGTAATTCAAAGCGACGTTGCCTTTAAAAATTTATCCTTCGTTGTTTGCGACGAACAACACCGTTTCGGCGTGGCACAGCGTTCTTCACTTTCCCAAAAAGGGGAGGGGTGCGACGTTTTAATTATGTCGGCAACGCCCATTCCAAGAACGCTTTCTTTAATTTTTTACGGTGATTTGGATATTACTACTATTAAGGATAAACCCCGTTCACGGCAGGATATATCCACGGCAATTATCCCCGAAAGCAAATATGCTAGCATGCTAAAATACGTTGAATCGGAAGCGGCGTTAGGCAAACAAACCTACTTTGTATGTCCTAAAATAGAAGGGGACGACGAAGGTACAGTTATGTCTGTTACCGAGCTTTACGAAGAGTTACAGCAAAAAATGCCAAAAGTAAAATTTGCTCTTTTGCACGGCAAAATGAAGGACAAGCAAAAAGAGCAAGTAATGCAAGAATTTAAAGATAAAAAATACGACTGCTTAGTTTCTACCACCGTTATAGAAGTCGGCGTAGACGTTCCCTCGGCAACTATAATGATAATTTATAACGCCGAGCGCTTTGGACTTTCGCAACTTCATCAGCTGCGCGGAAGAGTAGGTAGAGGTAAAGAAAAAAGCTATTGTTTTTTATTGATGGGTTCAGACACGCAAATGGCAAAAGAGCGTCTTGCGGTAATTAAAAACAATACCGACGGTTTTAAAATTGCCGAAATGGACTTGGAAATGCGTGGCAGCGGCGACTTTATGGGAACGCGCCAAAGCGGTAGAATTTTAACGGAGATTAAAAATTTAAAATTCCCCACCAGCGTTATTTTTACGGCAAAAGCCCTTTCCGACGAAGCCTTTTCGGGAAGATACAACATAAACGAGCTTTGCAAAATTGCCCTTAAAAAGTACGAAAGTTTAAAAGACGTAGTATTAAATTAATTTCACAATCTTTTAACTTATTTTTAATATTAACGTAATATTCGCACTATATAATTTATCCGTACTAAAGGAGAAAATAAATGGATAAAATTAAAAACTTTTTTAAAAGCAAAAACGTTCAAAACTACTTAATTTCAATAGCCTTTATGGTTTTTGGAATACTTTTAATTATCTTTCCCCAGTCGGCAATAAAATGGGTATGCTTGGCTTCGGGCGTGTTGCTTATAGTGTGCGGTGCGGTAAAGCTTATAAACTACTTCGTTACCGAGCTTAAAATCGTTGGTGGCAATTCGTTGGCTGTAAGCGTTGCGTTAATTGCGTTCGGGCTTTTACTTATATTCCGTTACGAATTTATAACTAGTATTTTCGCCCTTATTTTTGGTATAGTTTTAACAGTAGACGCCGTTTTAAAATTGCAAAGAGCGGTAGATATGCTTAAATTAAAGGCAAAAAGCGGCTGGATAGTATTTGCCGTTGCGCTTATTACTTTGGCAATCGGTTTGGTGGTAATTTTTAATCCTTTTGAATCGGCGGTAACGCTTGCAATATTCGTGGGAATATCCTTACTCGTTGACGGAATACTCGATATTGCCTCTCAAATTTTTTATTCGGTTACGGTAAACGGTTCTGGGGAAGATTCGCAAAGCGGTTCTAATAAAAGAGTATTGCGCGCAAAAGTTTCCACCGAAAATGAAGAGCAAACTCAAAACGAAACGGATAATCAAAACGCCGCGGTAAACGGCGACCCCGTAGACGACAAAATAATAGACGTATAATTTAAATCGCCGCACAAATTGCGGCGATAATTTTTTTGAAATATTTTGTTAATTATATTGCATTTTTAATTTTGCTATGCTATAATTATAAAAAAGAATAATTATTTTGGAGAATAACTATGACCAACGAACAAATAATTGAACAAATTAAAAAGATGAAAATAGTGCCCGTAGTAGTTTTAAACTCTATCGAAGAAACTCTTCCCAAAATGCAAGCTTTGGTAAACGGCGGACTTCCCTGCGCCGAAATAACTTTTAGAACGCCTTGCGCGGCAGAAGCTATTGCTTTAACTTGCAAAACGTTCCCCGATATGTTCGTGGGCGCAGGTACGGTTATCAACCGTGAACAATGCGAAAAGGCTATAGAGGCAGGTTCTAAATTTATAGTATCCCCCGGTTTTTCTGCAGAAGTTGCAAACTGCTGCAAAGAACGCGGCGTTTTATACCTTCCCGGCGTAGTAACTCCTACCGAAGCTATGATGGCAATATCCCACGGATTAACCACTCTTAAATTCTTCCCCGCGTCTAACTTTGGCGGACTTAAAACTATTAAGGCTATCTGCGCGGCGTTCCCTTATCTTAAAATAATGCCCACGGGTGGTATTTCTGCCGACAATATTTTAGAATACCTTGCGTACGATAAAATTATTGCTTGTGGCGGCAGCTGGATGATGAGCGGCTCTCCCGAAGAAATAGAAGAAAAAACCAAAAAGGCAGTTGCCCTTGTAAACGGTTAACAATAAGCAAAAATTAAAGTGCGGAGCAAATTTTGCTCCGCACTTATTTATTTGGTAAGTCTTTCTATTGCAAGGGTATATATTTTAAAGCAACGCTCAATCTTTTCAAAGGTGATATATTCGTCGGGTTGATGAATAACGTTTTCTTCGCCTTCTTCTTCGGGTCCGAACGCAGCGCCGCACTCTAAGGCACGGGCGTAAGTTCCGCCGCCTATCGCTATAGGTTGTACGGTTTTGCCCGTTACTTCGTTATAAACAGAGCAAAGAGTTTTAATAAGTTCGCAGTTTTTATCGTTAAAAAGGGGCGCTTGGTAGCTTAATATTTCGTAAGGAACGCCACAAGCGTTAAGCGTAGCTAAAATATCTTCCTTTTTAAAGGTTGCAGGGTAACGCATATCGCAGGTTATATATAAAACGTCGCCTTCGCTTTTAATTACGTTGGGTGAAAAGGTAAGTTCGCCCGTTTCGTCGCAAAGTCCGGCTAAGCCGCATTTGCTTTCAAATAAAAGCGAGTAAATATCGTCCAACCCCAAATATTTTAAAACGGGAGCAATGGCGTTAATTCCCTTTTCGGGGGTAGAACCGTGCGCGCTTTTACCCTTAGAAATAACCTTGCCGTCTTCGTATAAAAGGTTAAGGGTGGTAAGCTTCATTGCCGAAACGGGAGCTTCAACTTCGCAATAGTCGCAAACCATGTTAGCTGCGCCCCCGCCGTTTACGGTAAAGCCGCCTTGCGTTTTAAAGGCAAATTTTAAGTGGAGTATACCCTTTTCGGCGTAAATAACGGGGAAGTCCGCGTCGGGCGAAAAACCCGTTTTGGGCATTTTTGCAACCTTGTTGTAATGTTCAATGCAACCCCAACCAGATTCTTCGTTACAGCCTAAAATAAGCTTAATTTTTTTCTTGGGCTTAAAACCTTTATCTTTTAACGCCTTCATTGAGTAAAGGGCTATTATTGCCGGACCTTTATCGTCCATAGCTCCTCTGCCCCAAATGCGGTTATTATCGTAATCAACTTCGCCGCCAAACGGATCTTTAGTCCAACCGCTGCCTGCGGGAACAACGTCTAAGTGGCAAAGTATGGCAAATTCTTCGCCGCTGCCCCAAATAACTTCGCCTACGTAATTATCGTAATTTTTAGTTTCAAACCCAAAAAAGTTGGCAAGCGCTAAAAAGTAGTCAAGGCTTTTTGCCACGCCTTCGCCAAAGGGCATTCCCTCTTTTGCAGGTTGTTGGTAAGATTCAAACTTTATTATATCCGAAACGTTTTTAATAATATCGGGAATATATTTTTGCATAATTTCACCTTTTTTATTTTTCTTCTCAAAAACATTATACACTTTTTTGTTTTTATGGTAAAATGAATTTACCAACTTTTTTAATTATAGGAGAAAATTTTGCACGAAGGCCACAGAAAGAGGATGTATGAAAAGTTAAAATCCGGCGAAAATTTTTTTGAACACGAAGTTTTGGAAATGCTTTTATACAACGCCTACCCCCGTAAAAATACCAACCCTATAGCCCACGCGCTATTAAAGCGCTTTCCTGGTATAGACGCAATTTTTAACGCGAGTATAGAAGAGCTGTGCGAAGTGCCCGACGTAGGTGAAAGGGTCGCCCTTTATTTAAAAAATTTGGGCGAATGTTTTAAACTCGTTAAAAAGACGGAATGTTTTGGAGTGGTAAACAACTACGACGAATTTAAAAAGTTTGCGGCGTTAAGGTTTCAAGGCGAAGATAAAGAAGTTTTAGAAGTATATTGCTTGGATAAAGGCAATAGAATTATTAAAATTTATTCCTACACGGTAAGCGATCCCGTAAAGGTAGAAGTTTCGCCAAAAGAGCTTATGAAGGCCTTTTCTCAAAATACGCCTTACGGTGTTTTCGTTGCACACAATCACGTTAACGGCACGGCAAGACCTTCGGAAAAGGACGACGCTTTTACCAAGCAAATACAAGTAGTTTGCAGTATACTCGGCGTTGAATTTTACGACCATTGCATTTTTGCTCCCGACGGCAGCGTATACAGCTATTACACTAACGGTAATTTTTACGGTATAAAAGAACAGTTTAGCGTTTGGAATATTACTAAAAAATAAGATAAAAAGCGGCTATGCAATATATGCACGGTCGCTTTTTTGGTATTATAAAATAATATTAAATTGGGTATTTTAATAATACCAAAAGTTTGGTATAATGCTATCGTACTAAAATTAGTTTATCAGAGGCAACGTTATGCAACCTAAAAGAATTTTAACAATGCAAGATTTATCGTGCGTAGGGCAATGCTCTATGACGGTGGCCCTTCCCATACTGTCCCATTACGGCGTGGAAACGTGCGTTTTGCCAACGGCGATACTTTCAAACCACACTATGTTTAAAACGTGGAGCTACTTAGATATTACGCCGGAAATTGAAAATGTTTATAACGGTTGGAGGGAAAACGGCTTTAAATTCCAAGGCTTTTTACTCGGCTATTTGGGTAAAAAATCGCTTATGGATTGCGCAGAGAAGGCGTTCGACGAATTTTCTGAAAAAGATGCGCCCATAATTATCGACCCCGCTTTTGGCGACAACGGAAAGCTTTACGGCGGATTTGATTTAGAATACGTTGCGGCAATGCGTAATTTAATAAGAAGAGCGAATATAATAGTGCCCAACCTTACCGAAGTGTGTTTTTTATTGGGCTGGGAATACCCCGCGTCTTACGATAAAAATTATATTAAAAAAGCCGTAGAGGAATTAAAAAAATACACGCCTGCAACCGTGGTTATTACGGGTGTGGAATTCGACGGAAAAATAGGAGAGGCTATATATTATAACGGTAAAATAAGTTACGTTTTAGCAGAAAAATTACCCGTGTGCTATCACGGAACGGGCGACATGTTCGCCGCCGTATTTACTGCAAAATATTTAAACGGCGCTACGTTAGAGCAGGCTTGCGCTGCGGCGGGCGAATTCGTTGCAAAATGTATAAAGGCAACGCCCCAAAACCATTTTTACGGTGTATGCTTTGAAAAGGTTATGTTAAACGAAGTGGAAAATTAACGGTAATTAAAAATAAAACCGCCGAGCGGAATTTGTTCCGCTCGGCGGTAGTTTTTTATAAATCGAAGGCTATTGCCGTTATATCGTCGTTTAAATTGCCGCAAAAGCTTTTTAAGTTTTCTTCTAAACGCTTAATAAAATCTTCCCCCGTTTTAGCTACGGAAAGAGTTTTAATTGCGCCTTCTACACCAAACATTTCGCCGCGTGCGTTTTTACTTTCGGTAACGCCGTCCGTTAAAAGTACTAAAATATCACCCTTTTCATAGGGGATACTGTCTTCAAAGTAAGAAGGATTATCAAACCAGTTGGAAACGGGAGGGGAATTAAGCATAATTCTCGTAATGCCGTTTGCCGTTTTTAAAAGAATAGGAACGTTGTGTCCCGCCATAGAATAGGTAACGCTATCGCTATCGATTCTAACGGAAGCTACGGTAATATAACTTCTTTCGTCCAAATTAAGCTCGTTAAACTTATTGCTTAAATTGCTTATTGCCTGAGCGGGCGAATAAAGCGTTTTATCGTAAGCCGCCTTAACGAAAGCTGTAAGCATTCCCGCCGAAATACCCTTTCCCGAAACGTCGGCAATAACTCCAAAAGCCGAATTGCCTACGGTGTAAACGTCGGGTAAATCTCCGCCTATATCGCGGCAGGGAATATAGGTGTAGGAATAACGCTTTCCCGCCGCCCATTTACCTGCAGGTAATAAGCGTTGCTGAATACTTTTCGCCGTTTGCAACTCCCTAGCTATTTCAAGTTCAAGCGCGTCGTCTATAACGCCCATATAAAGCCCGTCGCCAAGCGGCTTAATGTTAATTGAAAAGGATATATCCCTTGCTAAACCTTCGTTTTTTACACGCAAAAACACCCGCCTTGAAACTTCTTTTCTGGAGTAAAAACAGTCTTCAAAGGCGTCGTTTAGCGGGCAACCGCGGCATTTGTCCGATTTGCCGCAGCGAATAGGGTTTTCTACGCAACCGCAAACTTTGCCCAAAGTGCCCTTGTTAAAGCCCGAAGGGAACAACGCTTTAAACGCCGCGTTTACGAAAACCGTTTTTAAGTTTTTGTCTACGACCATAACGGCAGTGGGAATACCGTCTATGATTCGTCTGTAAAATTTTTCTATCATTAATTGCTGTCGGGATAATAAAACTGTAATTTATTGCTAACTATTTCGGCTTCTAACGGAACGTTGTCGTAAAGTTCGCCTTCCGCCTGAATAGTATAATTTTCTTCGTCTAATATAAGCGAAGCTTTTTTGCAGCGAATTTGCTTTGCTTCTTTTACTTTGCCTATCTTGCCCATCATAAGCTTAATAAAGGCAATAAGCGTTTTAAACTTAGTTAAGTAGTCTACTATAATCAAGTCCATATAGCCGTCGTCAACTTTAGCTTCGGGGAAAACTTTAATTCCGCCGCCAATTTGTTTGCCGTTACCTAACGCGGCAATAAGACCAAAGTGCTTTTCTTCTTTATCTTCGTATTTTACGGTAAAGTTAACGCTTTTAAACTTTGCAAGGCTAACTATAAACGCCTTTAAGTATTTGCCCTTGCCCGTTGCTTTACCGCCGTAAGTTCTTCTTAAAACGTCTACGTCAATGCCCATACCTATTGCGTTAATGCTTCTAAGTCCGCTTGAAAGTTGAATAAAGTCTATGGGGCGCGCCGCTTTAAACGCAATTAATTCCGCCGCCGTTTTTGCGTTGCGGGGGATATTTACTGCCGCGGCAAAGTCGTTGCCCGAGCCCATAGGAATAAGACCGACGCGGGTATTTTCAAAATCGACAACGCCGTTTACAACGTCGTGTAAAGTACCGTCGCCGCCCATGGCAATAACCGTGCAAAGTTCGCCCTTAGAGGAAATTTCTTGGGTAATTCTCTTGGCGTCGCCCACTTTTTGCGTGTAGTGGAAGGTATATTCCTTGCCCGTTTTTTCAAAAACGCTTTTAACGGCTTCAACGTCTTTTAAGTGCTTGCCTTTAAGTCTTAATTCATTTATGATTATATGGTACATACCCCGCTCCGTTTAAAACAGATTTTATCATACGTTAAAATAAAAATTTATTTTAAGTTTATAAAACAATTATATAACAAATCTCTAATAATTGCAATAGTTTTGAAAAGATGGTATAATAATTAAAACAATAAATTTTAAAAAAATGATTAATATGTTGTCGTTAATTCCCGAAAAACTTAAAATTTTAGCCAAAAACTGCCCGTTCCCCTTATACGTGGTGGGCGGTACTTGCCGCAATTTTTTAGCAGGGTTAGAAAGTAAAGAAACGGATTTTGATATTTGCGCCCCCGCCTCTGCCGAAGAATTTTGTAATATTGCAAAAGCTTGCGGCTTTATTATATCTTCCGTTTACAAAAATACAGGCACGGTAAAGGCTGTTGCCGACGGTGAAGAATACGAATACACGAGCTTTAGGTCGGACGAGTACGTAAGGGGCGTGCATACGCCCGTAAAAACGTATTTTACCTTGGACATAAAAAAGGACGCGTTAAGGCGTGATTTTACTTTCAACGCAATATATTACGATATTAAAGCGCAAGAATTTTGCGATCCGCTCGGCGGAATTAAAGACGTTAAAAACAAAACGGTAAACACCGTGCGCGAGCCAGAAAAGGTTTTTGGCGAAGACGGTTTAAGGCTTATGCGTCTTGCTAGGCAAGCGGCGGCTATGGGATTTAGCCCTTCTAAACAATGTTTAAGCGGCGCTTTAAAAAACTGCCGATTAATCAACGATATTTCGGTTGAGAGAATATGGGCGGAGTTAGACGCCATTTTGCACGCCGACTTAAAATACGGAATAAAATACGCCCAATATAAGGGGCTTAAAATATTAAAAGAAACGGGCGTTCTCGCACAAATTTTACCCGAGCTTACCTTGGGCGATAAAATGGAACAGCGCCCCGATTTTCATAACCACGACGTTTTAGAACATTCGTTAAGGTGTGTTAAATACGCCGAGCCTGAAATAAGACTTGCCGCACTTTTGCACGACGTTGGCAAGCCCTATTGCAAAGTTAATACGGGCAAATTTTATTTGCACGAAAAAGAAGGGGTGCAAATAGCTGATAAAATTTGCAAGCGGTTAAAGGTGAGCAATTATCAAACGGAGCTTTGCAAAAAGCTAATTTCTCTGCACATGTACGATTTAGATATGAATACGAGTGAGAATAAATTGCGCCGTTTTATTGTTAAAAATTATTCGATAATTCCCAAGCTTTTAAAGATAAAACAAGCCGACTATTCTGCGTGTAAAGACGATTTATCTGCGTGCGAGTGCGTTAAAAAGTGGACTAAAATTATTGATAAAATGAAAAACGAGGGCGTTCCTTTTACCTTAAAGCAATTAAAGATAAACGGAACGGATTTGTTAGAGCTTGGCGTAGAGCCTAAAAAAATAGGGCTAATTTTAAACGAGCTTTTGCGTGAGTGTGCAACACAACCTTCTTTAAACGACAAAAGCAAGCTTTTAAAACGCGCCGATAAATTAAAGGAGGAAGTGTAAATGGGATTGCCTGAAATTTTAGCAATAATAGCCGCAAGTATAAGCTTAATTACGCTTGTGGTAGTATTAATTAGCAGTAAAAAAAGTAAAAACGTAGTAATCTCGGGCGGGCTTTCCGACGACGATAAAAGGCAAATAAACGCCATATATGCGGCAATCAACGCGCAAAACGCACGCATTTTAGAGCAAGAAGCGCGAATAACTCAAAAGCTTACCGAAGGCAATCTTTTAACCGAACATAGAATTAACGCCGTTAAGGATAAGCTTGATTCCGAGCTTAAATATATGCTTGAAACCAACGATAGAAACTTGGAAAGAATTAGGGACGTCGTTGAAGAAAAACTTTCTAAAACGTTAGAAGGAAAACTTTCTTCTAGCTATAAAATTATAAACGATAGGTTAGACGCCGTTTATAAGGGCATTGGCGAAGTGAACTCGCTTGCGGGCAACGTTGCCGATATTAAAAAGATTTTTACAAACGTAAAATTGCGCGGAACGTGGGGCGAAGTTCAGCTTGCAACGCTGCTTGAACAAATGCTTTCACCCAATCAGTACCGCTCCTTCGTAAAGCTTAACGCAAGCGATAATTCCATGGTCGATTTTGCCGTGATAATACCTTCTAAAGACGATAAAAACGTATTTCTTCCCATAGACAGCAAGTTCCCGGTAGAAGAATATTATAGGCTCGTAGACGCGCCCGATAAAGATAGCGCGGCAACGGCTTTAAAAAATTTGGAAAGAGCGGTAAAGGTGCAGGCAACGTCTATTGCCGAAAAGTATATATTGCCGCCCGTTACCACCGATTTTGCAATAATGTATTTGCCGTTAGAAGCCTTATACGCCGAGGTTATTAAAATGACGGGGTTAGAAGGCTATTTGCGCCAAAAACGCATTATCGTTTGCGGACCTACTAATTTAGGTGCGCTTTTATCCACCTTGCAAACGGGCTTTAAAACGGTTGCTATTGAAAAACGCTCGAGCGAACTTTGGCAACTTTTATCGGCGTTCAAGGCGGAATTTGAAAAGTTTGCTGCCATTTTAGAAAAGACGCAAAAGAAGTTGCAAGAGGCGCAAGACATAGTGGAAAGTGCGGGCAAAAAAACTAAAACTATTTCTAAAAAGCTTAAATCGGTTGCCGAGATGGATGCGGCTACTGCCGATAATCTGCTTTCCGACGGCAGCGACGAATAGCCTTTTTCTTTCCAAAAGAGAAAAAATTTGTAAAAATAGCCTTTTTTTATTGCAAATCAAGCTATAATACTTAATAAAATATTAAGTAAACTATTGATTTTGTCGCAATTTTATTATATAATAAACTTGTATAGCTATAAAATTTCCGTGCGCACGTTTGCGCAATTTACATAAAAGGAGTATTTCTATGAAGTTCGGTTCAAAAATAATAAGCTTTATACTCGGCTTCGTTATAGGCGTGGTTGCAGTAGTTGGTGGTGTCGTTGGCGTAGGCTATATTGCGGCAACTACCGATTTTGATGCTATTTTCGGCGCAGTTGGGTTTGAAAATAAAGACCAAAACGGCGAACCTATTATTAACACCGATTCGGAAAACGGCGGTGCAAAAAACTTAATTGAGTTAATAAATAAGGTCGTTGGCTACGCAGGCGATTACGAAAATTTAACGCTTGGGCAAATAGACGAGCTCTTCCCCGTAAGCGGCAACTTGGTAGAAACGTTTGCAAATGAATATTCCGCGTACGTAGAAGTGGACGTTGAAAAGTTAAAAACTACGCCTGTATCCGGACTTAAAGATTTTTTAACTGAAACTATTAACGGAGTTAAGCTCTATAACGCGCTATCCGCTGCAGGCATGAGCCAAATGGTTGACGAAACGCCTATCGTAGGCGCAATAGTAAACGGCATTAAGGCAAAACACGTTGTTACCGACGTTGGCAATAAACCCGTTTACGTGGACGTTTATACTTACGACCAAGCAAGCGGCAACTATTTAAGACGGGGCGACGGAGCTATTCTTTCCGACGAAACGTTAAAAGCGCTTTTAGTTGAAAAGGAAGAAGGCGAAAACTTAATTTACGAACTTAATCACTATTGCTATCCTGTGGACGGCAACGACGTTTGGTTTGCAACCGACGCGGCGTATTCGTTTACGGCAAACGCTTTAGAATATAACGCAATAGATTACGTGTACGCACAATATAATCAAGAAACTTCCGCTCTCACGGGCGATTATTACGTAACTGAAACGGGCGAAAAATCTTATTATAAAACGGTGGGCGATTTGCTTGCAAGCGGTAACCCCTTAGACGTTTTAGATAGATTTTACGTTAAAGATATGTTTGAAGGTAGCGAAGGCAACAACGAACTTATTATAAAGGTTTTAGGCGACGTTTCGGTAGGCTCTTTATTAAAGGGTGAAGTTGATTTAGGCAACGTTGTGGTTAGCGACGTAATCGATATAAACGCTGCCGAATCCATTATGACTTACATAGCTTACGATATCGTTGATCCCGTTGCAATAAGCGATATATCTTCCCCCGTATTAGGTCAAGAATACATATTCAAGGGCGTATATAAAGATCACGAAATTACCGCAAGCAACCCCGATTATAAGGGCGAAACGGTTTATATTAAATCGGTATACACGGAACAAACCGGCGCAGATCCCATTTATTTGGTAAAGAGCTTCTATAGCGACGAAGCTTGCACCGTAAAAATGGAAGTGAAAGAAACGGGTATGGACCGCATTGCTCAAAAGATGAACGACGTGGGCTATAACTTAACGCTCGGCGATATTTTAAACGTAGAAGACCATCACGTATTCCTTTCTAAACTTGCCGACAGTAGATTGGTAGATTTGGAAACGGATATTAACACCAAGCTTACGCTTTGCGACTTCTTAACCGAAGTTGAACCTTCCGACGCATTACAAACCTATTTAGTTTACGGCGTAAGAGACGTTAAGGCGGCAACCCAAACGCAATATCCTTATACTTATACCGGTAAATACGTAGGACTTAATAGCGATATAGCAATGCACGACGCCGAAACTTGCTATCTCGTAGTTGGCGAAAACGGCTATATAACGGGTGTTTACTTCGACGAAGCTTGCACCGACGAAGACGAAGGCACGAGAGTAGGCCAGGTTAGCGAAAGAATTAACGGTATTACCAAAACGCTTACCATAAAAGAATTTATGGACGTTGAAGGCAACGTTATTTTAAAGAAGTTGGGCAATTCCACCATAGACGCATTACCTGATAATATTAACAACCTTTCCTTGCAAGAAATTTCGGCAGACAGCGTTTACGGCAACGGCGCGCAAGGCTCGGCAGTTCTTAAAAAGGCTGGGGACGAAATTGCGTTTGACGCGGCTTACCTTTATTACGACGCGGACGGCAATCTCGTAAACGGTACGGGTAAACTTACAAGCCTTCCTTCAGACGGAGAATATTACACTTACGGCGCACCCGTTGGCACTTGGAAGTTTATGCTATACAATGACGGTTCTGAAGTTGCATATAAAATTACCGATTTATCGGGCGTTATGCAAAACGCAACTGCAAATATTAAGGTTGCCACGTTAGACGAACTTGCGGATGCGGGTATCGTTGAAATGACCGAAGCCGAGCTTAATAAATCGCTTGACGGAATACGCTTGGGCAGCTGTCCTTTAGACAGGATCATAGATATTGTTATTCAAGCAGCTCAATAATTAATTAAAATTGCGCTTGTCGGCAAAAATTCGTTGACAAGCGCAAAATTTTATTGTATTATATTTTGGTATTAGTGGGCTTATGCCCAAAAACAATAACCTTGCATACCGTAGGAGGTATGCCGAATAAGTCCGGGAGGTGAATTTTATGAAAACTTATGAAATGCTTTACGTATTAGAAAGCAATCTTGCTGACGAAGCAAAAGAAGCTTTCGCTGCTAAATTCGAAGGTATCGTAACTTCGATGGGCGGTAACGTTGTTTCCACCGATAAGTGGGGCGTAAAGAAGTTGGCTTATCCTATCAACTATAAGCACGACGGATATTACGTTTTAATGACTATCGAAGCAAACGGCGCAATCGTAAAAGAACTTGACAGAGTTTGCGGTTTAGCATCTGAAGTTTTAAGAAGAGTAATAACCGTTAAGGCGTAAGGGTAAAAAAGATGAACAAAGTATTTTTAATTGGAAATTTAACTCGTGATCCCGAACTCACCGAAACTTCTTCGGGAGTGGCTATTTGCCGTTTTGCAATTGCCGTAAACCGCAATTATAGCGGACCTGACGGCGAAAGAAAAACCGACTTTTTTAACGTAACGGCTTGGCGCGGTTTGGGTGAAAACGTAGCGAGATACGCTAAAAAGGGCAATAAGGTTGCCGTTGTGGGTTCTATTGAACTTAGAAATTACGAAGATAGCACGGGTGCAAAACGTACTGCGGTTGATATCGTAGCACAAGACGTTGAATTTTTAACGCCTAAAGCAAGCTCTTCTGAAATGGGATACGAAAGTGATTATCCCGCACAACCTGCGGCACCTGCTAAAAAGAAGCCCGCATTACAGTCGTTTGACGACGACAGCGACATACCCTTTTAAGTTTTAAGGGAATATTAAAGGAGATAATAAAATGGAAGAAAAAACCGTTGTAAAAAAGAGCTATAAAAAAGTTCCTCGCAGAAAGGTTTGCGTATTCTGCCAAGATAAAGTTGCGGTAATCGATTATAAAGACGTTAACCGTTTAAAGAAATTCGTTACCGAATCTGGTAAAATGTTACCCCGCCGTATGAGCGGTACTTGCGCTAAACACCAAAGAGAACTTTCTACGGCTATCAAGCGCGCAAGAGTAGCAGCGCTCCTTCCTTTCAAAGGAGAATAATTAATAAAAAAATTAAGCCTTGCATCAGCAAGGCTATTTTTTTGCGTTTTAAAAGTCTGAAAATAATTCGGCGTAGTAATAAGCAATTATCACTACGCCGTTTTTACGTTCTTTAAAATAATCCGCGGGCTTAATTAGTTGTAATTTCTCGCGCCGAAAAGGGTAGTGCCAACGCGTATCATGTTTGACCCGCATTCCACGCACAATTTCCAGTCGCCGCTCATACCCATAGATAAATATTCAATATCGCTATCTAATGCTTTAAGCTCGTCAAAGGCTTGTCGCATAAGCGTGGCAAGGCGCTTTAGTTCAACTTCGTCGTCAATAAAGGGGAGCATTGCCATAAGCCCTTTTACTTTAAGGTTAGGAAGATTTTTAACGTGTTCGTAAGCGGTAATAACTTCGTCAAGTTCAAATCCGCCTTTGCTTTCTTCGTTACCTATATTAATTTGTATTAGAATATTAGAAGTAATTTCGGCTTTTTGGCTACGTTTAGAAAGCTCTTCGGCAAGCCCAAATCTATCTACCGAGTGGTATAAATCCGTTTTGCCTATAAGATATTTTACTTTATTCGTTTGCAAATGCCCTATAAAATGGCGCTTAGGGTTGCCCAAAATATCTTCGTACTTTTCTTTAAATTCTTGAACGTGGTTATCGCCGATAACTTCTATTCCGGCTAAAACGGCTTCGTTTATTGCCTCAACCGTTTGCATTTTTACTGCCGCAACCACCGTTATCTTTTCGCCAAAAGGGTTTGTTTTAGGAACTTCGCCTAAAAACTTTTCTACGTTTTCTTTAATCATAATTTATTAATTAACCCCGTAATATGTGGCAATTATTTAAATTTTTTGGGCAATAAGGTCTGCCATTTTGCTGCCAGAAACCTTAATTTTTCCCTCTTCGTAAATATCTGCCGTGCGGAAGTTTTCGTCTAACACGCTTTGAATAGCGTTTTCAATTGCCGCATATTCATCTGTTAAATCAAAGCTATCTCTAAGCATCATTGCCGCCGCCAAAATGGTTGCAATGGGGTTGGCTATATCTTTGCCTGCAATGTCGGGTGCAGAACCGTGTATCGGCTCGTAAAGCCCGCACTTGCTATCGCCTAAAGAAGAGGATGCAAGCATGCCGATAGAGCCTGTAACTTGCGCCGCTTCGTCCGATAAAATATCGCCGAATATGTTAGAAGTTACAACTACGTCGAACTGGGCGGGATTTTTAACTATTTGCATAGCCATATTGTCGACCAAAACGTCTTCTACGGTAATTTCGGGGTAGTGTTTGGCTGCGTATTCGTGTACGGTTTTGCGCCATAAACGGCTACTTTCCAAAACGTTTGCCTTGTCTACAGAAACGACTTTTTTACTGCGTTTTAAAGCCATTTCGCACGCGATTTTGGTTATTCTTTCAATTTCGGGAACGGAATACTTTTCGGTGTCCCAAGCGTATTCAACACCGTTTTCGTCAACGCCCTTATAGCGTTCGCCGAAGTATATTCCGCCTATAAGCTCGCGCACTATTATAATTTCAACGCCGTTTTTAACTAAATCGTATTTTAAGGGAGAAGCTTTTGCAAGGCTTTTCCAAAGCTTTGCGGGGCGAATATTAGAATACAAGTTCATTGCTTTTCTAATACCCAAAAGTCCCTTTTCGGGGCGTTCGTTGCCGGGGAGGTTGTCCCACTTATATCCGCCTACCGCACCCAACAAAACGCTATCGCTTTTAAGGCACTTATCAATCGTTTCTTGGGGGAGGGGAGTGCCGAACTTATCAATTGAGCAACCGCCTATATATAAGTGTTCAAAGTTAAAATTGTGCCCAAATTTTTCGCCTACTTTGTTTAAAACTTTAATTGCGCCCGCGCAAATTTCAGGGCCTATTCCGTCGCCGTCTAAAACGGCAATATTGTAATTCATTATTTATTCTCCTTAGCAAGGTGTTTTAAAAGTCCGCCGTCGGCAATTATTCCTTGAATAAATTCGGGGAAGGGTTGCGCTTTAAAGGTTTTGCCCGTAGTTTCGTTTACGATTATACCTTCGGCTAAATTGCAAGAAATTTCGTCGCCTTCTTTAATATTTTCAACTGCTTCGGCGCATTCTAAAATGGGTAAACCTATATTTATAGAGTTGCGGTAAAAGATGCGCGCAAACGAGTTTGCAATAACTATGCTAACGCCGCTCGCCTTAATTGCAATGGGAGCGTGCTCGCGAGAAGATCCACAACCAAAATTGTCGCCTGCAACTATAATATCGCCATGTTTTACTCTTTTTGTAAAGGTTGCGTCGATATCTTCCATACAATGCGATGCAAGTTCTTCTTCGCTGGTGGTGTTCAAATATCTTGCGGGGATAATAACGTCGGTGTCAACGTCGTTACCATATTTAAAAACTGTTCCTTTAACTTTCATATTAAAGCTCCTTCGGGCTTGCAAGCCTTCCTAATACTGCGCGTGCCGCCGCAACGTAGGGCGACGCCAAATAAACTTCGCTGGTGGAATGTCCCATTCTTCCCACGAAGTTTCTGTTAGTGGTAGAAACGCATCTTTCGTTTTCGGCGAGTATGCCCATGTGCCCGCCCAAGCAAGGACCGCAAGTGGGGGTGGATACTATTGCGCCTGCGTTTACGAAAATTTCAAGCAAGCCTTCTTTAAGACATTGTAAATAAATTTCGTTGGTTGCGGGGATAATTATCGCCCTAACGTTTTTTGCAACCTTGTTGCCCTTTAAAATTTCCGCCGCCATACGCATATCGGAAATGTGTCCGTTGGTGCAAGAGCCTATAACTACTTGGTCGATTATTATCTCGCCCCAGTCCTTAGGCGTTTTTGCGTTTTCGGGTAGGTGGGGGAAGGCAACGGTGGGCTGTATTGCGCTTAAATCTATGTCGTAAACTGCATCGTATTCGGCGTCTTCGTCGGCGGTATAAATTTTTACTTCGCGCTTAAATCTGCCGTTCATATAATCTAAGGCAACTTCGTCAACGGGGAAGATACCATTCTTTGCGCCCGCTTCAATTGCCATATTGCAAATGGTAAATCTATCGTCTATTGAAAGGTTTTTAACGCCTTCGCCGCAAAATTCCATCGATTTATATAACGCGCCGTCAACGCCTATCATGCCTATTATATGCAAAATAACGTCTTTGCCGCTGATATATTTTTGGGGCTTGCCAAAAAGATTAAACTTTATTGCAGAAGGAACTTTAAACCAACATTTTTGGCTTATCATACCAGCCGCCATATCTGTAGAGCCAACGCCCGTGGAAAAAGCCCCCAAAGCGCCGTAAGTGCAGGTGTGACTATCCGCGCCTATTACCAAGTCGCCCGCGCCAACTAAGCCTTGTTCGGGTAATAGTGCGTGCTCAATTCCCATTTTGCCAACGTCGAAAAAGTTTACAACGTTTTGTTCAGCGGCAAATTCACGGCAAATTTTGCATTGCTGAGCGCTTTTTATATCCTTGTTAGGTGCGAAGTGGTCCATTACCAACGCTATTTTTTCGTTTTTTGCAACCTTTTCTGCGCCCGACTTTTTAAATTCTTTTATAGCTACGGGGCCCGTTATATCGTTTGCCAAAACTAAATCGAGTTCGGCGGATATAAGTTGACCTGCAACCACGCTTTCAAGTCCCGCGTGCGCAGCCAAAATTTTTTGCGACATAGTCATTCCCATTAAAGTTCAGCCTCCTTAAATTCAGTAGTAAATTCGGTAACGGCAGTACCTTCGGGCGCGTAGATAACGAGTTTGTTTTCCCCGTCCGAAGTTAGGTTTTCGCCGTGTCTATCTTTAATATTAATTGAAAAATCTTCTTTACAACCAACTAACCTTGCCGTTACGTTGCCCTGTTCCGTTCTTAAAAAGCAAGTGGGACAATGTAGGTTTGCAGAGCCTATACTAGAAAACTGCACGTTTACGTCAATACACTTAAAATAGCAGTTTTCAGTATAAACGTCGCCGCTTACCCCGTTAATGGTAAGGGGGCTTTTAAAGGTGGAGTCGTAAAGGTTTATTTCGGTGTCTATTCCGCTGATATTACCCCCGTCAAAGTAGCAATAATGCGTATAGAATTTTCCGCTTTCAGAAAAGTATTTTATTTCCTTAAATATCCCATCGCGAACGTCGACGTATGCATACGTTGCCGTAATATTAAGGTCGGGTACTATGCTTTCAGGTATAAATACGGTATAGCAAGGCTTTCTTAACTTGCCTATAAAAATAGGCTTTTTTTGCAATATAATAAGTTCGCCGTTTTGCTCTTTAAAAACGCTTTTTGCCGCGCCGTTAAATTCCACTTTAACTTGAACGCCCTGATAGCTTTTTACGGTTAAGTTGGCGTCGTACAATTTTACGGTAATTTTTTCTATTTCACCCGTTGATAAATAACTTGACGCTTTTTTCATTAATAAAATCTCCTACCTAAATTAGGTTGTTTATCTGTTCGTATCGCCGTTCGTTAGGCTATATTCGCCTACTTAACAACTATTTTTTAAATATTGCGCCCTGAGAAGCCGAAGTTACGCTTGCACGGTATCTTGCCAAGTATCCGCTTGCAGGCTTTAATTTAGGGGTAAAGTTTTTAAGTCTTTCTTCAAGTTCCTTTTCGTCAACTTCAAGCTCAATTTTGCAGTTTAAAATATCAATGCTTATTATATCTCCGTCTTTAACTACGCCTATAACGCCGCCTGCCGCCGCTTCGGGACAAACGTGTCCTATAGCCGCGCCTCTGGTTGCACCAGAGAATCTACCGTCGGTGATAAGTGCAACGTCTGCGCCTAATCCTGCGCCAACTATTGCAGAAGTGGGGGTAAGCATTTCGCGCATGCCGGGGCCGCCTACCGGACCTTCGTATCTAATTACCACAACGTCGCCTTTTACTATTTTACCTGAAGATATTGCAATCATAGCTTCTTCTTCGCTATCAAAACACTTTGCAGGGCCTTTATGGCAATACATAGCGGGGTCAACTGCCGACTTTTTAACTACGCAACCTTCTTTTGCAAGATTGCCCTTTAATATGGTAAGGCCGCCTTGCATAGAATAAGCGTTTTTAATGGGGCGAATAATTTCTTCGTCGCGTATTTTTGCGTTTTTAATCACTTCGTGCATGGTTTCGCCGCTAACGGTAAGGGCGCTACCGTCTAAAAGACCGTAATCTTCAAGCTCTTTCATAACGGCGGAAATGCCGCCCGCTTCGTTAAGCTCTTCAATATAGTGCTCGCCAGCAGGCGCTAAACGGCAAAGGTTGGGCGTTTTTTCGGAAATTGCGTTCATAATATCAATATTAACGCTATCAACGCCGGCTTCGCCTGCAACCGCCAAGAGATGTAATACCGTGTTGGTTGAAGCGCCTATAGCCATATCAACCGTTTCGGCGTTTTTAAAAGCTTTAGCCGTTAATATGTCTAAGGGGCGAATGTTTTTATTGTAAAGGTTCATAACTGCTTCGCCCGTACTCTTGGCAAGTGCAAGGCGTTGCGAATATACCATAGGTAAAGTGCCGTTGCCGGGTAAAGCCATACCCAACGCTTCGCAAAGGCAGTTTAAGCTATTTGCCGTGAACATGCCCGAGCAAGAACCGCAAGTAGGGCATGCGTTACATTCAAATTCTTTAAGCGTTTGAGCGTCGATATTGCCTGCGTTATACGCACCTACTTCTTCAAACATAGTTGAAAGCGAAGTTTTTTTGCCGCGCACTCTACCCGCAAGCATAGGTCCGCCCGAAACAAATATGGAGGGGATATTAACTCTCGCCGCCGCCATAAGCATACCGGGGATAATCTTGTCGCAGTTGCCGATAAATACGGCAGCTTGAACGCCGTGTGCCCTTAACTGAATTTCCGCGCTGTCGGCAATAATTTCGCGGGAGGGGAGGGAATATCTCATGCCCGTGTGTCCCATTGCAATACCGTCGCATACGCCAATAGAAGGCAAAATAACGGGTTTTCCGCCCGCTGCAATAACGCCTTCCGCCGCGGCTTTGGCAATCATGTCAAGGTGCATGTGTCCGGGGATAATTTCGCTTTGCGCGCAAATAATTCCCACTATGGGTTTTTTAATTTCGTTGTCCGTCCAACCAAGCGCCCTTAATAGGGAGCGTTGCGAACTCATATCTGTTCCGTTACTGAATATATTGCTCATAATAAATGCTCCAAAAAGTAATTAACGCGGCAATATGCCGCGTTTAACGGCGTTTTACGCCTAAATTTTTAATTGAATACGTTTTTATTTTAAAGTGTTTTCGCCACGGGCAAGAGCGATAACGCCCGTTCTTTGCATTTCTAAAATGCCGTAAGGTTCAATAATTTTAACGAAAGCGTTTAATTTAGAGGGAGTACCCGTAATTTCTAAAATAAGCGTTTCGCGCGAAAAGTCTACAACTTTCGCCTTGTAAATTTCGCAAATTTCAATAAGTTGACTTCTTATTTCGGGCTTTGCCGAAACTTTTGCAAGCATAAGCTCTCTGCATACGCTGTCAAATTCGTCGGCACAACCTACCTTAATAACGTCTTCAAGCTTATCCATCTGCTTTATCATTTGATAAAGTGTGTATTCGTCGCCCTTTAAAACTATGGTCATGCGTGAATATTCGGGGTTTTCGGTATCGCAAGCCGTAAGGCTTTCAATGTTGTAGCCGCGTCTTGTAAAAAGTCCCGTAATGCGGGACAAAACGCCGCTTTTATTGGCTGCCAACGCGCCGATAGTATATCTTTTTATTTCAGCCATTTATTTATCCTCCAAATCTTCAAGTTGGGTATCGTACGTCATGCCCGGCTTAATCATGGGTAAAACGTTTTCGTCGCAAGATATTCTGCAGTCAACGAGTACGGGAGCAAGATTATTAACTGCGTAATCAAAGGCTTCTTTTAAAACGCTTTCAACCTTTTCTTCACTATCAATAACCAAACCCTTCGCACCAAAACTTTCGGCAAATTTAACGTAATCGGTTTTCTTTTTTAAGGTCGTTTGCGAAAATCTTTTGCCGTAGAAAATCTTTTGCCATTGTCTAACCATGCCTAAAACTCCGTTGTTCATAAGGAGTATAACTAAGGGTACGCCTTCGGTAACGGCGGTGGAAAGTTCGTTTAAGTTCATGTTAAAGCAACCGTCGCCCGTAACTAAAACGCAAACTTTACCCGTGCCGAACGCAGCGCCAATCGCCGCGCCCATGCCGTAACCCATAGTGCCCAATCCGCCCGAAGAACAGAAAAGACGGGGCTTTTCAAGTTTAAAGTATTGCGCCGTCCACATTTGGTGTTGACCGACGTCTGTAATAAGGGGGCTATCTTTAGGGGCAATTTGACTTGCCGTTTTTAAAATGGTACAAGCAAGTTGATTGTCCGTCTTTTTGTGCTTATCAAGTTCTTTAAATTCTGCAACCGCTTTCATCCATTCGTCGTTTTTGCGGCTTTCAAGCATGGGTATAAGCGTTTTAAGCGTTTCTTTTACGTCTGCCGTAACGTGGTAGTCGGTGCAAACGTTTTTATCTATTTCAGCGTTGTCTATATCAACGTGAATAACCGTTTTTTCCTTTGCAAACAAATCGCGGTTTAAAGCAACTCTGTCAGAAAAACGAGTGCCCAACGCAATAATGGTATCGGCGTTTAAAACCGTTCTTGCCGAGGCTATAGTGCCGTGCATACCTATCATACCAAGGCACTTTTCGTCGCTTTCAGCAATAGCGCCTTTACCCATAAGAGTATAGGTTATGGGAGCGTTTATTTTTTCTGCAAGTTCTTTTAAAAGTGAAGATGCTTCCGCTGCAATAACGCCGCCGCCCGCCATGATAACGGGTTTTTTACCTTCGTTAATAGCTTTTGCTATGTCGTAAAGTGCATTTTCCGATACGGGAGATTGCACGTATTTAACGGGAGTGGCGGGTTCGTATTCGCATTCTGCAATTTGAACGTTTTTCAAAATATCAATTAATACGGGGCCCTTTCTGCCGCTGCTTGCAATATAAAAAGCCTTTCTTACCGTTTCGGCAAGGTCTTTAACGTCTTTAACAATAAAGTTGTGCTTGGTTATGGGTATAGTAATGCCCGCAATGTCAATTTCTTGGAAGGAATCTCTACCAAGCATATTAAGACCAACGTTGCCCGTAATGGCAACCATGGGTATAGAATCCATATAAGCCGTAGCAATACCAGTTACTAAGTTGGTTGCTCCGGGACCGGAAGTTGCAAAACAGACGCCGACTTTACCAGTTGCCCTGGCGTAACCGTCTGCCGCGTGAGCCGCACCTTGTTCGTGTGCGGTTAAAATATGGTTTATCTTTCCGTTTCTGTATAACGCGTCGTAAATGTCGAGAACGGTACCGCCGGGATAACCGAAAATAGTGTCAACGCCTTGCTCTAAAAGACAGTTGATTAATATATCCGCTCCTTTAAGTTTCATAATGTTCTCCTTGGCAATTATTTTATATTCATTATATTATAAATGAAATATATGCTCTTGTCAACTGTCTTTTAAATTTATGCAAAAATGTTATTAAAAATTATTATAAAATTTGTATATTATTGCATAAAATATAAAAATATACCAAATAAATTAATAAAAAACGGCGTTGCGGTATCCGCAACGCCGTTTAAACGTTTATTTACTTTTTAAGAGCTTGCACTACATTTTCGGGTGCTTGTTCGTAACGTTCGAACGAGCTAGTAAACTTGCCCCTACCTTGAGTCATAGAGCGGAGCGAGGTTGCATAGGTTAAAATTTCCGCTTGGGGAGCGTCCGCCGTAACCACTTGCATATCTTCGTTTGCGTCCATGCCTATAATTCTGCCGCGGCGCTTGTTCAAGTCGCCTAAAACGTCGCCAAGGTATTTTTCGGGTATAGCTATTTTAAGTTTATAAATGGGTTCTAAAATGGTGGGAGAGGCGTTTTTAAGACCTTCTTTCCAAGCAAGTTCCGCCGCCGATTTAAACGCCGCTTCGGAAGAGTCTACGTCGTGGTAACTTCCGTCGTAAAGTACGGCTTTAACGTTAATTACGGGATATCCCGCAAGTACGCCGTGGGGCAAGCATTCTATAATGCCCTTTTCAACCGCGGGGATATATTGCTTGGGTACTGCGCCGCCAACAACTTCTTCGGCAAATTCAAAGTCCGATTCGCAAGGTTCAAAACGCATTTTACAATGTCCGTATTGTCCGTGCCCGCCCGTTTGCTTTTTATATTTACCTTCGGCGGTGGCAACCTTTCTTATAGTTTCTTTATAAGCTATTTTCATTTCGCTTAAAACTGCGTCCGCACCGAATTTAGTCTTTAATTT
>JAGAMH010000057.1 GCA_017624815.1 Clostridia bacterium | reverse complement strand
TGGGATGTTAGCAATATTTTAACGGGAAACATTGAAATTGTTAAAAACACTTTTGAAATACTTGCCGACGAAAGCAACTACCCCCTTATTTATCACTGCAATATAGGTACGGATAGAACGGGCTTGTTTGCTTATTTAATTAACGGACTTATGGGTGTTTCGGAAGAAGATTTATACCGTGATTATCTATTTTCTAACTTTGGTAAAATAAACGGTTCAAGAAGTTTAAGCGGCATTAAAAATTCGTATATAGCAACTATTAAAAGTTATCAAGGCGATAATTTGAGCGAAAAGATTTATAACTGCTTAGTTGACCTTGGAATTCCATCTGAGCATTTAGACTCAGTTATAGAAATTTTAACTGAAGATTAAAAAACTATAACCCCCGAACGACAAATTCGTTCGGGGGTTATTTTAATTATTAATCTATTTCGTTTAACCAAACGTTCACCATTGCATCGGAAGGCATTTTCCAATCGCCTCTGGGAGAAAGCGCTACCGAGCCAACCTTTACTCCGTCGGGAGAACACGAACGCTTAAACTGTTGGGCGAAAAATCGTTTATAAAAGGTTTTAAGCCACTTTGATATAGTAGCTTTATCAAACTCGTTTTTAAACGTTAATTCGGCTATATGTTGCACCTTTTTTGGGGGGAACGCATAGCGAACTATAAAGTACATAAAGAAATCGTGCAAAATATAAGGGCCAACCAAATCTTCCGTTTTTTGCGTTATTTTATCGCTTTTATCGGGCGGTAAAAGCTCGGGGCTAATTTCCGTATTTAACACGTCGAGAAGAACTTCTCCAGTTACTCCGCCTATATTTTCCGCTTCGTATTTTACGAGATGTTTAACGAGCGTTTTGGGTATAGAGCAATTTACGCCGTACATTGCCATATGGTCGCCGTTATAAGTTGACCAACCGAGCGCAACTTCGCTTAAATCTCCCGTTCCTACTACGAGTCCGCCCGTTTTATTTGCAACGTCCATTAAAATTAAAGTACGCATTCTTGCTTGTGCGTTTTCGTAAGTTACGTCTAAAACGTTGGGATCGTGCCCTATATCTTTAAAGTGCTGTAAAACGCTATCTACGATTTTAACTTCACGAGAAGTTGCGCCAAGTGAAGATATTAATTTTAGCGAATTATTATAGGTTTTGCCCGTCGTACCAAACCCGGGCATAGTTATTGCAATTATATCTTTAAAATCTTTACCTAAAAGCTTAAACGCCCTTACCACGGCTAAAAGCGCGAGCGAAGAATCAAGCCCGCCAGAAATACCTATTACCGCCGTTTTTGCGTTAGTATGTTTAAGCCTTTTTGCTAAGCCGTGAGCTTGAATTGAAAGAATTAACTCCGCCCGTTCCTTTAAATTACTTTTGCTAGGAACGAACGGTTGCTTTGGGAAAGTACGAGTAAGCTCTCCTTCCGCGTTATCCGTTTCAAAGGGTATATATAAGTAGTTGGGATTTGCTTCGTCGTAAAAGCTTGCAGATACTCTTCTTCTTTCGTTGTCAATTTTATCGACGTCGATTTCCGTTATGGTTAATCCGTTTTTGAAAAGCTTACTTTGATTTAAAACTAAGCCCATTTCGCAAATTAAATTATGCCCCGAAAAGACCATATCGGTAGTGCTTTCGCCGTCGCCCGCATTGGCGTATATATAGCCGCAAACGAGCTTTGCAGACTGCATGCTAACCAAGTTGGTTCTAAATTCCTTTTTTGCAACTAATTCGTCGCTGCAAGAAAGGTTGGCAATTATGGTTGCGCCTGCAGTAGCATGTCTATTAGAAGGCGACGCGGGTACCCATAAATCTTGGCATATTTCCGCTGCAACGGTAAAGTTAGGGCAGTTTACCGCCTTGAATATAATATCCGTTCCAAAAGGTACGGTTTGATTTGCAACTGTTATTTCAGAATTAAATTTCTCTGCGGGCACGAAATTGCGTTTTTCGTAAAATTCGCCGTGATTGGGCAAAAAGGTTTTAGGAATAACACCTATAACTTTGCCGCAATGTATTACCACAGCGCAATCATAAAGCTTGCCTAATTTTTTTACGGGCGAGCCTATTATTATAAGCGATTTTACGTTTTTAGTTTTGTCGCAAATTTCTGCAATTCCACTATCTATTGCGCTTAAAAGCTGCGATTGATTAAATAAATCACCGCAAGTGTATCCGCAAATACTAAATTCGGGGAATACGGTTAACTGACTTCCCTTATTAGCCGCTTCTAAAGCGCATTTTATTATATTTTCGGCGTTGTATTTTACGTCGGCAACCCTAATTTCAGGAGTTGCCGCGCAAACTCTTATAAAACCGTGTTGCATTTAGTCTTTTTTCTCCTGCGTAGCTTTAAACGCTTCTCTAATTTTTTGATCTATTTCCGCTTTTACTTCGGGGTTGTTGATAAGGTAGTCCCTCATCTTTTCTTTACCGTTTGCAACCTTTTCGTCGTTATAGCTAAACCAAGCGCCGCTCTTTTGGAGTATTCCGTATTCTACACCCAAATCGATAAGGCAACCTTCTTGAGAAATACCCGTACCGTAAATAATATCAAATTCGGCAACTTTAAAAGGAGGTGCAACCTTGTTTTTAACTACTTTACATTTTGCACGGTTACCGATAATGCCTTCACTATTTTTAAGAGCATCTGCCTTTCTTATATCTAAACGAACGGACGAGAAGTATTTTAAAGCCTTACCGCCAGGGGTGGTTTCGGGGTTACCGAACATTATGCCAACCTTTTCGCGAAGTTGGTTAATAAATATAACGCAAGTTTTAGAACGGCTAGTTATTGCCGTCAATTTTCTTAAAGCTTGCGACATAAGTCTTGCTAAAAGACCTACGTGAGCGTCACCCATATCACCTTCTATTTCAGCCTTGGGAGTTAGTGCAGCAACGGAGTCAACTACGATTAAATCTACGGCGCTTGAACGAACAAGCGATTCGCAGATATCTAACGCTTGTTCACCGGTGTCGGGTTGAGAAACGTATAATTCGTCCGTTTTTACGCCGAGAGCCTTTGCGTAAACGGCGTCGAGTGCGTGTTCAGCGTCGATAAAAGCCGCTACTCCGCCTAATTTTTGCGTTTCTGCAATAATGTGAAGCGCAACCGTCGTTTTACCGGAAGATTCAGGTCCAAATATTTCGAGAATTCTTCCTCTGGGTACGCCGCCTACACCTAACGCTAAATCAAGCGATAAACAGCCGGTGGGAATAACTTCTAAATCAGTATTCACGTTAGCATCGCCAAGCTTCATAATAGCGCCTTTGCCGTATTGCTTTTCTATCATAGCAACGGTAGAATTTAGTGCTTTGAGTTTTTCTTCGTTCATCATTATATATCTCCTAATTATTTTATCTGTTTGTAAGCCAAAAACAGCGCGTAGTTTATTGCCGTTTTGGTTATTCTTTCTCTATTTCCGTTTAAAACGTATTTATATACGAATACAGATTCTTTTAACCCTATTGCAATATAACATAATCCAACGGGTTTGTTGGTATTATCCGATTTCGGCCCTGCTATACCCGTGGTGGCTATGGATATATCGCAGTTGCCTTGCGATATTAACCCAGCCGCCATTTGATAAGCAGTTTCGTCAGATACCGCACCGTGATGGCTAATAGTGCTTTCTTCTACACCTAAACGCTGTATTTTTGATTGATTTGAATAGGTGTTTAATCCTTCGTAAAAAACTTGGCTAATACCCGGAACTTCTACGAGCTTTTGACCTACTCCGCCACCCGTAAATGATTCTGCAACGGCAATTTTCATTCTGCGAAGAGTTAAAAGCTGATAAAGCCTTTCCGCCAAAGTTACGTTTTCTAGCGCGTAAACGTATTCGCCTAAAAGCGTTACGAAAATTCTTATTACGCCGTCTAAAACCATTTTGGTAGTTTTATCGGTATATAAAATTTCAATGGTATCGTCGCCGTATTCGCCGTACACGTTGAACTCTAAATCGGAAGAAATATTTTTCGCCTTTGCTATAGCGGTGTTTATTTCCGTTTTAGAAGCCCCCACCGTTTTTATATACGACTTTTGGTATTTTACCGAATATTTTGCGTTTAAAGATTTTATAACTTCTTCTGCCACCAAACTAAGCGATTGAGCGTTTGAAATTAAAAACAAAGTTTTGCCGCCGCTACTTATTTGATTATATACGAAAGTCGTTGCATATTGATTTTGCAAGTATTTTTTTAAAGTTTCCGCCATTTCGTCGGGATGCAAAATTATTGCGTTATCGTAGTAATTTTTAACTTCGTTAAGCTGACGGGTTATCTCTTCGTTACTATCGTAACTAACCGTTACAACTTTATCAAACCAATAGCCGTTAGAAGAAAACTTAGTTAACATTGTAAAATCGAATTCACGTTGAATATCGGTTTTTTTGTTTTTTAAAATAATAAAACAGTTTTTCATTAAACTTTTAAAACTTTAATATTTTTTATTATATAATTAATGCCCGACCAAACGGTGAGTATTATTGATATTGCAAACAAAGCTAAGCCTACGTAATTTACTAT
>JAGAMH010000056.1 GCA_017624815.1 Clostridia bacterium | reverse complement strand
TAAATAGCATAATAATTTAATACCATAAACAAAGAAGGGGCTTCTATTTTAGAAGCCCCTTTTTCCACTATTGACAACCCCATACCTTTATGTTAAAATTACTTTACGAAGTTAGAGGTGATTTTTTATGGTTCAAAGACCCCGAAAATTAATTGGTTTTTCAATACTTTTTTTCTTATTATCCCTTGCATTAATACTAATTTTTGTTGCAAGCATTTGTTTGCCAACGCAAACCTACGATAGTTCCAATACTATTGCATATAACGCAACGATAAAAAAAATAGAAAAGAAAAACGCGGATTATTTAATATCACTAAACGAATATAACAATATATTGTTCGTAGATTCTTTAGCTATAATAGAAGGGTCGACTTTTAATAGTTTATCAGAACATACTAATATTAGATTTGAAATACCTAAAGATGCAAAAGATTTTTTTGAGAGAAATGAATCTACCCAAAGAGCTATCGTATCTCTTTTATCAAACGATTCACACTTTATAACTTTAGATAGTTCTAATACCGTACAAAAAAACCGAAGAATAAACATTATAATTACAAGTGCAATTTTTTCCGTTAGTTTTTTAATTGTAGGATTAATTTTGATTATTAAAACAAAAAAATCTTAATAAAACCAAAACAGCGTTGCGGTATTATCCGCAACGCTGTTTTTGCACTATTGACAAACTATTACCTTTATGTTAAAATAACTTGCGATAACCGTTATAGACTAACGAGCTTTAACGGCAAAAACTACACTTACGATATCTCTTGCCCAAAATTATGCACAAAATGGATTTGGCGAATATAATTTATTATTTAATAATTGTTTGCACTACGTACATACATTATTAAAAGCTGGAGAAAACGATAACTCTTTGGTTCAACAAGGAATAAAATTTTCAACTACTATTGTCCCTTCTTTTTTCTATAAAAAGTTCCAAAAACTTCAAACAATAACACAACCATCCATTATATCTAAGTTACTTTTTGGAGCCCTTCTGCAATAAAAGGAGACGTTAATGAAAAAGAATAAGTTTATTTTTATTTTATTAATTACTGTTTTTATAATAGTTGCAATAATATTAGGGTATTTATTTATTGACACTGATGACTATTTGCAAAGTGAAACGTTCGATAATAGAGTGTCCATTGTTTATAATAATTGCAAATATTATAAATATGATCCACAAGGGACAAGATTTTATATTAGTAAAAATATCAATGGTAAAGTTATTGGATATTCTTTGATTTTGATTATCCTCATGGCAATATAAAAGATAATCATTGGCATGGATGGGATGGACCAGGACTAACCAATAGATCTAAAGGTGATCATTGGAGTTACTTAAAATTAATTTGGTGGATGTTTGGAGGAATGTAAATGAAATTTAAACATAATTATGGAAGTGAACTACTAAATAATGCCTATGAAAAGTTTTTTAAAGGTGAATATGTAACCTATGAAGAGTTTGTAATCATGCTTTCTACGAATGATGAATTATATTTTATGTATGATGAAAAAGAGTATCAAGTCGAACATACTGATAATAGTATTGTTCATATGTGTGTTTCTCGATATGAAAATAACAAAGTCATTTTAGAGAGAAGTGAAAAGTTTAATTCTATCATTGAATTATTAGACAACTTTAAAATAGAAGGTAAAAGTATTCACGAAATATGGGAAAATATCCATTTTACAAAATCAAAATAAGAAAACTTAATTAAATAAAACAGCGTTGCGGAATTATCCGCAACGCTGTTTTTCCACTATTGACAAACTATTACCAATATGCTAAAATAACTTTACGATAGCGGCGTTTGCGGCATATATTATAACGGAACGAATTACGAAGTTGTACGCAATATCTTCGGCGACGTTTTGTATATTTACATAGGTAAGGCTTTTCCTTCAGATTGTGGATTAACTTTTTTAGATTACTTGTTTGGAGCTGCTTTAAGCGAAGGTTTTAATTTTAATTGAGGTATTATGAAATTTTTATGTAATAGGCATATGTTAATGCTAGCTATAGGCATACTAATAGAAGCTTTATTATTTTGTTTTATTTTCCCCCCCCTTTTTGGGCTCTTGAAAGATCTTGATAAAATTCTTGTTGGTGTCCTAATAATGGATTCTGTAATTGTATCACCAGTATTTGTAATTGGGTTAGGCACGGTAACTTTTTATAAAGATAAATTCGTATATAAATATTGTTTGTTTTCAAAAAAACGACAAATGTATTATAAAGATATTACTAAAGTTTTTATCGATTATGAAAACCACCCTTCGGGATTTAAATCTGGCGTAAGTAAGCATATATATATTTTAAAAGAAGATAAGATAAAAGTTTCGTTTTATATCTCTTTTGGCATAATAAAACAATTAGTAGCGAGAGTAAAAAACGCCAATTTTGAAATAAACGTTGACACCTCTTGGCATATGCCTAAAAGGCATAAAATATTAGTATATAATTACCTAACGCAACAAACGGATAAAGATTTAATTGATAGCTTTATTATTAAACATATAAAAAAATCTTACGTGGTTTTTGCAAACAACTTATTAAATTTTGAAGATAGTGTTAAAGCAATCACCGCCGAAAATAAACTTAACGATTATGAAATTATATTTTTATCTGTTTCAAAAATCGAAAGAGAAAAAGTTTTAAATTTAATTAATATTAATAATAAAATTTATTATAGGTTTATTAAGGCTTCCGAAACGCAAATTAATAATTTAAATTACGTAAAAAGCGTGGCTTTGAGTGAAGACGTTTGCCTAGTTAAGAATTAATTTTTAAAAAACTTAATTAAATAAAACAGCGTTGCGGTTTTAAGTATTGGATTTGAACATTTAATTCGAGCGATTTTTGGTTATTGGGATTAAAACAAGATAAGGATAATCTATCAATATGAAAAGAAGAATTAAAAATTATTTAAATTCTAAAGAAAAAGGTGAATATAATAATTTAGATAAAATCTTAGAATTATACATAAGTGGACATATTAAAAAGTTATTATATAAATATGTTGGAGTAGGTATTTATCCTAATATTAATAAATTAGGTAAAACAATACAATTAAAATATAACTATAATAATATCTATGTTATTATTGATTTCTTTGAAGATAAGTATAACGTTGTTGTTTATTATGCTAATATAACTGCAAATGATTTAAACAAACTTTTTATTGATTATGATTATCAAGAAGATTTTAACTTAGAAAAATTAATTAAAGAAATTGATGAAAAAATCAAAAATCATCCAAAATTAAAAGATACAGATGTAATAGACAAAAAGAAAAAGACCTACTCCTTAGTTGCGTGGATTAGTTTATGCTTACCTATCGTTATTTGCTGTTGTATAGGACTATATTGTATTATTACTGAAAACACAGTAAAAGGCAATATGTGGTGGGGAATATTCTTTTTCGTAATTCCTTTAATTGTTTGGTTTATATTTGATGTTAAATCAAAAAAATGATAGACCTTACAACAAATAGACATTAATAATTTAATACCATTAAACAAGGAAGGGGCTTCTATTTTAGAAGCCCCTTTTTCCACTATTGACAACCCCCCACCTTTATGTTAAAATAATTTTACGATAACCGTTATAGACTATTATGGAGGCTATGCTCCCCTAAATGCTTTAATTGATGCAGGAAAATTTTCAGAAGCAAGCATAAAAATAAAATTTTTAGCTAGGGTAGACAATGCAAAATGGCTACTAAAAAATGTTTTTGCTAGAGCAGAAATTATAGCTATTGGAAGAGATGGTAGAAATCTTTTCAGATGGTTTATCTCAGCATATGGAATGGAAAGAAGAATTTTATTTGAGACATGGCGGACATATAATAACTCGATTTATTAGATTGTTTTAGGGGAAAATTTATGAAGATAAAAAATACATTTAAATTTTTGATTGATAAATATAATTTTAAGTATGGATTTAATATTTTTTCTTCATATTATAACTTTTTAGGTCCATTTTATACTTATAGTTTTTATAATGATTGCGGTTGTTTTACAATACTTCATGCTGTACAAAGAAATGAAATTGAATATTATGTATCTAAAGGTTTTTCAAATAAGCAAGAAATATTATTTGAGGTAAAAGTCAGCGAACAAATATTTAATATTTTAAAACGTCTTAGAAGACATCCTTTAAATTGGTTCAAAGCAGATGCCACGTTAGTTGCTGAATATATTGCTGATGAAATAAATAAGAAAAATGAGTTTTTAGGAATTAATGTAAAACGTAAAAATAATTAATAATTTAATACCATAAACAAGGAAGGGGCTTCTATTTTAGAAGCCCCTTCTTCCACTATTGACAAACTATTACCATTATGTTAAAATAATTTTACGATAATCGTTATAGACTATTATGGAGGTTACGATTATGGTAAAAATAAAAGTAATTAAAGACGCTATAGAACTAACATACAAACCTATCGTTCCTTCCGACTTTAAGTATAAATTATTAAACAAGTTATCACTTAACTACATTTTAAAATCTGAAGGAAAAACACTTCTTAAAATTGAGAAGAATGAAATCACAAAAGAAGAAAAAAATCAATTTCTAAATTTTTATAATCAAAACAATTTTAAATATACCTTTGAAGAATTTATTGAATTAAATATATTTCCAGTAGGGACATTAGAAATATATACTAAAGATAATAATAAAATTGCTTTTATAGATTTTATGCCAGATGGAGATGTTTATTTGATATGGATTGATATTTATAAAAAAGAATATCAGACAAAATTAATAGAGTTACTTCAACAAATAATTTAACAACCACAAACTTAAAAGGGTGTATCTATCTTATTGGTAGATACACCCCTTTTTCCACTATTGACAAACCCATACCTTTATGTTAAAATAACTTACGATAACCGTTATAGACTAACGAGCTTTAACGGCAAAAAATTATATTACTTATACGACGATACAGGCGTTTGTGGCATATATTATAACGGAACGAATTATAAAGTTATATTAAGTAAGCAACGCGGGGGTGCGATATAATCGCACCCCCTTTAATTTGTATTACATTTTACCAAGTTCGTTGCAGCGAGTGCAAAGTTTATTTGCCAAAACGTTTAAATCAGAGGTTTCGGCAAATAGTTCAGAAAGTTTTACGGGCTTATCTATTACGTAGCGGCGTTCTGCCTTTTTGTAATAGGCTACGTATACAGGCGCATCTATTCCCTTTTTATAAAGTACCCTTGCAAAAGATAAAAATCCTTTATGAAAGCCTTCTAACTCGTCTAAATATCCCTTTGTGGAGTCTTCTGGGAATATTACCAAGTTTTGACCTTGATTTATAGCTTCTATACTTTGCTTATAAGTTATTGCAAGGCGGGAGTCTTTATAAACGGAAATAAGATTAAGCCCCTTATAAAACATGTTGGTTAGCGGCGAAGCAATTAAGCAAAATAGCCTTGCCAAGTGTAAATTCCAATGCTTTTTTTCGTGATAAAAAACGCGGGTTTGGTATTTATACATTTTAATTAAGCCCGAATTCATTTCGTGCGCGCCCCAAAAACGAATGGGTTTATTGCCGTATAATTCCCATGCGAGCGGCGCAGACGTTCCAACGTGGTTGCTTACTATAATTGCGCCTTCTTGTACTTCTTCGCCTAAATATTCAAATTTAGAAGGTTTTATTGCAAGGCGCATTATTTTTTTAACTACCTCGAACCAACCTTTTCTTTTATTTACTTTTTGCGGTTTATTTTTAGCCATAGCAATCTTTTCCCTTTTACTGTTATGATATAATTAAAACACGGCATTATAAACTTAACCTAAACTTATTTACGCTTATAATTTTAAACGGTTTTGGATATAAAAATTCTGCTTTTTCATTGACATATTTTAGCAATTATGATAATATAAATGCGTAAAAGGGAGTAGTTATTAGGCAAGCGTCGTCAACACGGCTAAAAAGCTCGGCGTTTACCCCGATTTTTCGGAAACAAGACTTTTGGCAATAGCCGAAAGTCTTTTTTAATTACTTTTGCAAATAATATAATTAAACGGTTTAACTTAGCCGAACGAGTTTAAATCGTTTAAAGGAGAACAAAGTGAATTATCACAGCGTAAGCGCCGAAGAAGCGCTTAAAAAAGTTGAAAGCCAAGAAGGCGGCTTAACAACCGAAGAAGCAGCCAAAAGACTTGCCGCTAACGGCAGAAACGCACTTATTGGCGCAAAGAAAAAGCCTTGGATCGTTAAGCTTTTAATGCAATTTGCCGACCCTATGATTATCGTATTATTGGTGGCGGCGGTAGTTACGGCGGTTATTGCCTTTGTAAACGAAGAGCCCGGCGAACTTATTGACAGCGGTATTATTTTACTTATTGTAATAGTAAACGCCGTTATTGGTTTGGTTCAGGAAAACAAAGCCGAAAACGCGCTTGAAGCGTTGAAAGAAAAAAATAAGCCGTTTGCCAAGGTTATTAGAAACGGCGAACAACTTTCTATCCCCGGCGAAGAATTGGTTGTTGGCGATATAGTAGTTTTAGAAGCAGGCGACGTTGTTCCCGCCGATTTAAGACTTATTTCTTCCGCATCCCTTAAAATAGAAGAAGCGGCGCTTACCGGCGAATCCGTTCCCGTAGAAAAACACGCCGACCAAATTATAGACGAAAAAGCGCCTTTGGGCGACAGAGTAAACTCGGCTTTTTCGGGCGGCACGGTTACTTACGGCAGAGGTCAAGGCGTAGTAGTTGCAACGGGCATGAAAACGGAAATAGGTAAAATTGCCGACATGCTTTCGCAAACGGCGGAAAGTCCTTCTCCCCTTTCTAAACAACTTGCAAAAACCACTAAGATTTTATCCGTGTTGGTGCTTGCAATTGCCGCAGTTATTTTTGCAGTTAATATGATTCGCGACCCGAGCAACTGGATGCAGTCGTTTATGACCTCGGTTGCAATAGCCGTTGCGGCTATTCCCGAAGGTATGCCCGCCGTCGTTACCATAGTACTTGCTATGGGCGTGCAGAAAATGAGCAAGCAAAACGCAATTGTTAAAAACTTGCCCGCAGTTGAAACGTTGGGCTGTTGCGAAATTATTTGCTCTGACAAAACGGGAACGCTTACTTTAAATAAAATGACCGTTAAGCAAACTTATACCCTTTGCAAAACGGACGAAAAATTAACGGAAATTATGGCGCTTTGCAACGATACCGCTTTAACTGAAACGGGGCTTGCAGGCGACCCTACCGAAACGGCGTTAGTTGATTACCTTATGGGTAAAGGCGAAGACTTTAATAAATTCAAGGCACAATATCCCCGAATTAACGAACTTCCCTTCGATAGCGTAAGAAAACTTATGACTACCGTACATGAAACTAGCAACGGCGTATTTAGTTACACTAAGGGCGCGCCCGATATGTTGCTTGCACGCTGCACGCGCATACTCACCGACGAGGGCGTAATTAATCTTACCGAAGAGTACAGAGCGGAAATTGTTAAAGCCAATGCGGAAATGGCAAACAGGGCGCTTAGAGTGCTTGCAGCCGCGTACGTTGAAGGCGAAAGCTTGGAAGAACAAAACCTTATTTTCGTAGGGCTTACGGGCATGATAGACCCTCCCCGCCCCGAAGTTAAAGCGGCGGTTGCAAAATGCCGTTCGGCAGGAATGCGCGCGCTTATGATAACGGGCGACCACCCCGACACCGCAAGGGCAATCGCGCGCGAGCTTGATATTATGCGCAACGGCGACTTGTGGGCAACGGGCGCTCAGCTTGACGAAATGACGGACGAATACCTTGCGGAAAATATTGATAAATTTGCAGTATTTGCAAGGGTTAGCCCCGAAAATAAAGTTAGAATAGTTAAGGCGTTTAAGGCGCAAAACAAGGTAGTTGCAATGACGGGCGACGGCGTAAACGACGCTCCCTCTATTAAAGAAGCCGATATCGGCATAGGCATGGGCATTACCGGAACTCAGGTTAGTAAAGAGGCTTCCGACATGGTATTAACCGACGACAACTTTGCAACTATAGTAGGCGCGGTTGAAGAAGGTAGAAAGATTTATTCGAACATAACCAAAGCAATTCAGTTTTTACTTTCCGCAAACATTGCCGAAGTATTGTGCTTATTCATTGCAACGGTATTTTTACAAGTAGAACTTTTAACGCCCGTTATGATTTTATGGGTAAACCTTATAACGGATAGCTTCCCCGCGTTGTCTTTAGGTACGGAATCGGCGGAAAAAGATGTTATGATGCAACCCCCCAGAAAGAGCGGCGGCTCGTTATTTGCAGGCAATATGGGCAAGGATATTATTATCCAAGGCATTATGCAAACGGCGTTAGTAATGCTTTCCTTCTGCTTAGGTTACTACGTATTCGGTCAAGGCGCAGAAGGCAACCTTATTGGTATGACCATGGCGTTCGTATCCCTTTCGTTTATTCAACTTTTCCACTCTTACAACTTGCGTTCACAGAGAAACAGTATTCTTAACAAAAAGATTTTTGGAAATAAATTTTTAAACCTTTCTGCGCTTGCAGGCATTATATTAACGGTTGTGGTGGTGCTTATACCCTTCTTTAACACCATATTTAATACCGTATGGCTTACTTGGTATCAATGGCTTATTGCAATAGGCGTATCGCTTGCAATTATCCCCTTGGTAGAAATTCAAAAGGTTATAGAAAAGTTAGTTGCTAAAAAGAAATAATCTTTAAATAGAAATCGGGCGAGAGCATATTTGCTCTCGCCCTTATTTTTTAACCTAATTTAATTATTTTACATAAAACGTTGTAGCCCCAAACTAAAACCTTGCCGCGCATTTTCCAAGGCATCCAGTTTACGAGCGTAGAGAAAGAACGCCATTTATATCTTCTATAAAGCTTTATATCCCTTTCTTTAATGTGCTTCCATAAATCTTTAATTGCCTGTCTTCTTTCGGGAGCGTCGGCAGCACACGCAAACATTAAGGTGTTCATCATAATGGCGTTTAACGCGTGCCACATATATTTTTTAAGACCCTTGGGCATCTTTTTAATTTCGTCCCAATAATAAGAATCAACCAAGCAATACATACAGCGTATTTGCTGATCGTAACGCTTTACCATATTGTTTATGGTAACCGACTGGTCGGGGCGTCCTATAAAATAGCGATAGAAGTCTTCGTTTATATAGTAGATAGACTTCATATAAGGTAAAGGTTTATACGCAAACACGTTATCTACGTAGAAGGTGTGTTCGGGCAATACCGTGTTACTATCTAAAAGTTTTTCGCGCTTATACATTAAAGCGTGCATAAGTAACATGTGCGCGCCGTGGAAACTTTTAACCTTTTCCCAAGTAGTAAATTTTTCTACGGGCATTTTCTTTTCGTAGGAAGAAACGTGGCGTTCGTTTATGTAAACCTTTTCGTAAACGAAGTTGGCTATATATAAATCGGGTAACGTGTTTGCCGCTTGGTGTTCTTTTATCGTTTGAAGAATTTTTTTAAGCGCGCCTTCGTCTACCCAGTCGTCTGAGTCCACGACCTTGTAATAAAGTCCCGTAGCCGCCTTTAAACCGGCGTTTACGCCGCTTCCGTGGCCGCCGTTGGGTTTATCTATAATTTTTACTATGTTAGGATATTTTTCGGCGTATTCGTGGCCGATTTTAGAAGTGTTGTCGGTAGAGCCGTCGTTTACGATTATAATTTCAACGTCGTCGCCGCCAACTAAAATGCTGTCTACGCATTTATGTAAATAGTCTTGCGAGTTATAACTGGGAATACCGAACGATATTAATTTCATACTTTACCTCTTATGGAGTATTGCCGAAAAGCTACGCTTTTTACAGCATATTAATTTTACACTAAAACGGCGTAAATTGCAATAGATTTGTTAAAATTTTGTAAACGCCAAGAAAAATTGGGGACTTTTTGTAAATTTATTGCCTAAAAAGTAGCTTTAAGTTTTTATTTTTGCGTTTTTTGCGGCGTTTGTTTTATAAAAAAACGCGTTGCCAAAGCAACGCGTTTTAATTATTATTTTACTAAATAGCAGGTTTGCCGTTCTTTTCGCGGAGAGCGTTAAATTCTTTTAAAATTGCTGCGTCGCGTTCTTCTTCGGCTTTAGCCTTTTGTTCTTCTTTTGCCTTTATAGCCGCCTTTTCTTCTTCGGATAAAGCGTTATATTTAGCCTCGGCTTCTGCCTTTTTAGCTGCAGCTTTTGCGTCTGCTTCGGCTTTCTTAGCCGCCGCTTTTGCATCTGCTTCTGCCTTTTTAGCTTGATATTTAGCTTCTTCCTCTTCGTAATTTAAGCCCTTCTTTTCACAAGCAGCTTTAAGTTCGGCTTTTCTTGCTTCTTCCGATTTAGCTTCGGCTTCCGCTTCTTCCGCCTTCATTCTTTCAACGGGGTCGATATATTCAACGCCTTCGGCTTCGGCTTTAGCCTTTTGGTCGGCTATTATTGCCTTATGGTCGAAATTGCTAAACTTTTCTACGCCCATAAATAAGAAGATGATTAATATTAAACCGTAACAAATAGTTTCTCCGCCGATAAACAACCAAGGAAGAACGGCACGCAAAGTTTCGTTACTTATTTGTGCAACGCCGTTTACTACCGTACCGTAGCCACATGCAGAGATTATACCGTTGATAATACCCGTTGCAACGCTGGGAAGAGCTACCATTACCGCACCGTAGATTGCCATAGATAAGCCGTCGGTACGAATGCCGTGCATAGCTTCTTGGTGATCCATAATATCGGCAAGGAGCGCAAGCGATAAGTACATTGCAGGGGTAGAACCGAGCGATTTAATTACGAATGATACGCAAACCATTACGTAATTGTCAGGGAATATAAGACCCAATACACCGCCCAATACCGCAACGATAGAGCCGAATAATATTGCCTTGCCTTTACCTATTTTTCTGGATAAGGGCCAAGCTATTACCATACCTAACGCCGTAGGGATTGCTCCTATTATAGATAAAGTTCCCGATAAAGTACCGCCGTACGCCTTTGAATATCCGCCTGCAGGACCTGCGGGATCTTTAAACATGCCCGATAAGAAATAGAGCTGGGAAACGTTTTTAAGCTGTCCGCCAAGTTGGTATAAAATGAAGAATACTATCATTATAATCCAGAACTTGTCTTTTAAGCATATTTTAGCTTGAACGCTTATAGGCGTAGCCTTTTTCATAGGTTGAGCTACTGCAACGTTAAACGATTCTTCGGTTATTCTTTCACGGGTGAAATAGTATTCTAAAAGAGCGCCGATTGCCGAAATAGCCATAATTGCTATAACGAAAATTTTCCAAGCGTTATAAGATGCGTTGGGATCGCCTTCTACGAATAAGTATTTTAAGAAGAAAGGCAAAATCATGGTGGTTAAACCGATAGCCGCAAGCTGAGTTGCATTTACTATGGTTGCCAAAAGCGATCTTTCTTTGCCGTTACGGGTAGAAAGCGTTACGAGTGCAGAGTGCGAGGTATAATAGAAGGGATATGCAACTGCATACCATAAATTATAACCTAAAGCGATTAATATTGCCGAAACGATTTGTTTAGTTAAACCGCTTTCAGCCGTGGTATAGGGCGTGAATACGAACAATACCAATAACGCCAATATAATTAAAGGAATAGCCACTAAAAGAAGCGGTCTTGCCTTACCTGCTTTTGTTTTGTTGTTTTCCATTACTCTACCAACGACGATATTACCTATCACTACTAAAATAGCCGATAAAATAGGTAAAAGCGTTAAGAAAGTACTTGCCCAAGCACCCCAAGTATTTACGTTTAATACGTCGGTAAAATACTGAATAAGGTAGTTGTTAAGTATCGAGCTTGATAAAATTGCCAAAGTAGGTCCTATAAAGTAGCCTATTGCTGCTTCGGGGAAGAATTTGGCGTTTGCCGACTTTATTTTAGTGGATAAAATCGGGCTTTCGAAAATACTTTTCTTTGCTGACATCATTTTCTCCTTTTTTTGTTTTGGGTAAATTTTTATTTCTTAAAATTACCATAAAAGTATAATACTACAAACGCAATAAAAAATCAAGTATATTACAAAAAATGCAAACTAATAAAGTAACTTTTGCAAGGCGCAAATCCTTTAACGGCGGCACTACCTTTAATTATTACGAAGGTAGGATATTTTTAAACTTAAACGCTTTAATTTAATAAGTTAATAAAAGCCTTTGAAAGCGCTAAAAAATTTGTTAGCTTTTGCACGCCAAAAAAAGCGTTATTATAGCTAAAAACAAAAAGGCCAACGACTGCCGCCGTTAGCCTTTTATGTAATTAAATTAAGTTTACGCTGCGGTTACCGCGTCGTACGCTGCTTGTTTTGCAACCTTTTCTTCGATTGCTTTGCAAGCTGCTTCGAAAGCTTCGTTTACAGCTTCTTCTAATTTGGCTTTTTCTTCGCCTTCTGCCTTTTCTACATTAGCAACTAAAGAGTTGTACTTAATTGCCTTTGCACCTGCCAAAGAAGACGCCATTGCCAATTCTTTTTCTGCCTTAGCAACGTCTGCTCTCTTTTGAGCTGCTTCGTAATCAGCTTTTGCTGCATCAATTTTTTCTTGAGGAGCGTTAGCCGCAACTAATTTTTCATACTTCTTTTTCTTGCTTGCAGCTACCTTTTCGTCGTTGGGGAAGATGATAAGGAAAATGAAGAAGAATACTACCATAGAAACGCCGCCCGTTAATACCGTTTTGATAAGACCAGTAAGAGCGTCAGGCCAACCCCAATGAACTAAGAAGCAGTTCATAATACCCCAAATAGCGTTGGTGAAAATGGATACAAGTACCCAACCAATGAAATACCACATTGCTTGCCACCAAGGGTTTCCGTGAGACTTATAGGTGATATTTCTCTGTAAGGGGAAGTTAATGCATTGAGCGGTGAATACAGCGATTTCAAAAGCAATAAAGTAACCTAAACCTTGAACGTCGCCAAAGATAAGATATTCTTTACCTCCTGCCGCTTCGATGGGAACATTAGGCCATCCCCAAGGTCCGTTGTTGAGCGAACCAAAAGCGTAGGGTAAGAAAGTCATTACCACGTATTGCCAAATAGTTACGCCGTAGCTGAATATAAGGAAGAACGCTACCGTGTAAATAAGATTGGCAAGTTTAGCGTGTTTGTCGGCAAAACCGTACCAAACGGAAAGCCATGCGCGCCAAATTTTTTGGAAGAACGCAACGAATCCGTTTGACGAAAGCGGTTTAATTTGCGCTTGAACGTCTGCAACAGTGTAATTGTTCATAATTTATATCTCCTTTAAAAATTATTCTTCTTTAGATTTTTCTTTTTTAACCTTTTCTTTGGTTAAGAAACGGCCTATTCCCTTAAATACGTGTCCGTTGAACATCATAATAAGAGCTTCCATTTGTCTACGGCTCATTCCGCCGAACTTAGCCAAGCCGCGCACGGGTTGGTGAACCATACCCATGGTGATGGTGTTGGATAACGTACGGTTGCCTATCTTCCAAAGGAAAGACTGTAAGAAACGGATTGCCCAAGAGAAGAGTCTGCCTACCCAACGCTTGGAATATCTAAGGTCGGATATAGTGCAGTTTTCGTGGATAACCATTCTGTTCTTTTTATAGAATACGTAGTTGGGGTTGGGGATATCTCTGCCCAAAATTGCTTTAAACTGTTCGTCGGAAACGTTAGCAACTTCGCCCGAATAGTATGCGGGAATTTCTTCTGCGTTATAGGGGATAACGTCGGTAGTGCCTTCCTTAACGATTTCGCCGCTAAGTTTAATATCTAAGCAAGATGCGCCGATTTCAACTTGGTAAGCGCCTTCTTCCACTTCCCACTTGTTGGTTTTAACGTTGAAGTAACGGAAGGTTTTGTCGTCGAAAGCAATTTCAACTTGCGCGCTTTCGCCCGCTTTGATAAAGGTTTTTGCAAAGCCTTTAAGTTCACGTAAAGGTCTAAAGATTTTGCCGTCCTTTTTGCCGATATAAAGCTGAGAAACTTCTGCGCCGTCTACTGCGCCGGTATTGGTTACGGTGAATTTAACGCCGCTTTCGGTTACTTCTAAGTTGGAATATTCGAAAGTGGTGTAGGAAAGTCCGTGGCCGAAGGGATATTTTACGGGAACGTTTGCCGTTAAGTAGTAACGGTAGCCAACGTAAATACCTTCGCGATGTTCAGAGGTAAGTTGCATACCGGGGAAGGATGCGGCTGAAGGGCAATCTTCGTATTTAACGGGAAGAGTTTCGGAAAGTTTACCAGAGGGGTTAACTTCGCCTAAGAGCACCTTTAATAACGCTCTTGCACCTGCTTGACCGCCGAGATAGCTATGTACTACTGCGTTTGCATCGTCAATTTCTTCAAGTTCAACTGCACTACCGCAAGATAAAGCTACTACTACCTTTTTGCCTGCTTTGTAAAGTTCTTTTAAAAGTTCAAGCTGACAAGCGGGGATTTTCATGTTCTTTCTGTCAATACCTTCCGCTTCGGTAACTTCGTCTAAGCCGGCAAAGAATATTACCTTTTCGTAACCTTCTGCAGCCTTTAACGCTTCTTTTTTAAGTTTTTTGCTTTCTTTACCGTATCTGTCGTAACCGGTTACGAAAGTAAATTGCTTAAACGCACCGTTTTCGGCAGCTTGAATAAAGGAAGTAAGTTTGGTGGGGTTAACTACCGAAGAACCTGCGCCTTGATAACGGGAATTTTCTGCAAATTCGCCGATTACGCAAACGCTTTCGTCCTTGCCTAAAGGAAGAACGCCGTCGTTTTTCAATAAAACGATACTTTCTTCAGCACACTTAGAAGCAAACGCGTCGTGGTCTTCTACGTCGAAGGAATCGGGTGCGTTTTTCAAAGCTTCGTCGGTGGTTAATATAAGACGGATAAGTCTTTCTAAGTTTTCGTCTAAAACGGATTCGTCTAATTCACCGTTTTTAACGGCTTTAACTAAGTCGTCGTTGCCGTATTTACAGCTGGGCATTTCAAGTTCGTTGCCGCATTTTGCGCCTTCTACACGGCTGTTGCAGCCTGCCCAGTCGGTAACTACCATACCCTTATATCCCCATTCGTCGCGGAGAATTTCCTTTAAAAGGTGTACGTTTTCGTTAGTGAAATCGCCGTTGAGTTTGTTGTAAGAAGACATTATGGATTTTGCTCCGCCTTCTTTTACTGCAATTTCAAAGCCCGTTAAATAGATTTCGCGAAGAGCTCTTTCGTCAACTACTTCGTCAATTACCATACGGCGAGTTTCTTGGCTGTTTACCGCAAAGTGTTTTAAGCATGCGGAAATGCCGTTAGATTGAATACCGCGAACGTAAGCCGCAGCCATTTTACCTGCAAGGATGGGGTCTTCGGAGAAGTATTCGAAGTTACGTCCGCCCAAGGGGTTACGTTTAATGTTCATGCCGGGGCCTAACAATACGTTTACGCGTTGCGCTGCCGCTTCGGCACCGAGCTTTTCGCCCATCTTTTCGCCGAGTTCGGGATTCCAAGTATTTGCCATAGTAACCGCCGTAGGATAGCAGGTTGCGGGAATACTTACGTTTAAGCCGAGGTGGTCGCTTGCCGCAGCTTGTTTACGAACTCCGTGAGGGCCGTCTGCAAGGAAAGCCGAAGGTAAACCTAAATCTTCGTAAGCCGTAGTAGACCAGAAATCTCTACCGCTCATAAGTGCGGCTTTTTGCTCTAAAGTTAATTTACTGATAATGTCTTTTATTTTTTGTTCCATAGTTATTTCCCCTATAGTAAGATTATAAAATTATCGTTAAAATTATATCATTAATGATATTATTTTTCAACTGTTTTTTTACATTTGATAATTTTTTGTAACATTTTTGCAATAGCAAGCCGTTTTTAATGCTTTTTTAATTGCAAATTGCCCAAAACTATTGCTTTACTGCGCCGTTAAAAACTTCGTATAGCTCGGCGTTTATTGCTTTAAGATTTTCGCCGTTCAATTTAAGCACCCTGTCAAAGGTGAACACGCCGTTAATTTCGTCTTCAACGTCGGTAAGCTGAGTATATACGGTTGCAGACAGCCCGTTATTTTTAATTGCGGGAAAAATTTCCGTTTTATAAAGCTTTATATAAGCTTCGTTTAATTTTTCGGCGCTTTTAAAGGTTTTGTAACCAAACGCTTTAGGGCTGAATACGTGGTCTTTTAAAGCGTAGGAATACCCGCCGAATTCGGTTAACGCCAAAACGCGTTTATTATCGTTTTTTACGCGGGCTTTTCTAAAATAGATGTGTCTGCTGTTTAAATCGCCGCCGCCCTTGTCTTGCCAACCGCTTGCGTGGTCGTATAGCCTTGAAGGATCTCGCTCTTTAAAATACTTCGTCGTTTCCACGGCGTCGAACTGCCCCCACGCCTCGTTAAAAGGCGAATATAGGCAAAGCGACACGCAGTTATATAAAGCGTTTTGCAGCCTTTCCCCTTCGGTTATAAACCACTTGCGCGAAAGGGGGTTGGAGCGCTTCATTCCCTTATAGTTTTTGTCGTTAATGTGCAAATCGATAAAGGGGCGCAAATTTATGCGGAATTTGGAATAAGCCCCGCCGCCGTTAATAAAATCTTGCCACACCAAAACGCCCAAGATATCGCAATAATAATACCACAGCATAGGCTCTGTTTTAATGTGCTTTCTCAACATGTTATAGCCCAAGTCTTTTACGGCTTTAATTTCGTCGTACATGGCTTTGTTTGAAGGTGGCGTGTATAACCCTTCCTTCCAATATCCTTGGTCTAAAAGCCCGTTATGAAATTGCGGCACGCCGTTGGTTGCAAACACCTTACCAATCTTTGTTTGCACCGCCGAAAAGGTGCGAAGCCCAAAATAGCTTTCTATAACTTCGTCGCCGCAATCGAGCGTTAAGGGATAGAGCTGGGGGTTTTCCGTCGTCCACGCTTGGCAGTTACTAACGTCTATCGTTACCGTGCCGTTTTGCGTTACCCCTTCCGCTAACACGTTTGCCGATTGAACGGGATAATTATCGTAAATTTTTACGGTAACTTCTACGTTACAATCTACTTCTATTTTAAGCGTTTTTAATGCATAGTTGGGGGTTAATTTACAATTTTTAATAAAATTTAGTGGCGTACTTTCTATCCACACGGTTTGCCAAATACCGCTCGTTGCCGTGTACCATATTCCGCCGCGGGCATAACTTTGCTTGCCCCTGCCGTAAATTTCGGATGCGGCGTCGTCTACTACCAAAAAGTAAAGCTCGTTTTCTCCTTCCTTTAAAGCGGCGCTTAATTCCAAGCTAAAAGGCAAATATCCGCCTTGGTTTTCGCCCACCTTTTCGCCGTTTAAATATACGGTTGTTATTTGGTCGCAAGCCCCAACGTTTAAAAACACTCTTCCCTTATTAAAATTTTCAGGGAGCGTAAAACGCGTTAAGTAATGCAAAAATTCGTCGGCTTTAAGTTGGCGCATAACGCCCGACTTTTCGCATTCGGGGGAATAGGGAACTAAAATTTCGCCGTCGAACTTTTCCGGTTTTTGCGCCGTTTTAGTAATTGCGTATTGCCACTTGCCGTTTAAGTTTAAATAGCTGTTTCTTTTAAATTGAGGACGGGGATATTCGGCAAAAATACCCTCCTTTAAAAACGTTGGCTTAAAAATCATAACTTATCCTTATTTTATCTTTATCCACTTTATATTATACACCCGATAATTCGTTTAGTCAATAGACGACTTTTTCTTTTCGTGCGGCTTTTAACGTTATAAAGGTGGTATTTTCAACGAAAATAAAAAATTTGTCAATTTATTTTTACTTTGCTATTGAAAAGCCTTTAATTTTATAGTAATATTGTATAAGAGAGAATTTTTTTGGAGAGATTATGAAAATTAAAGTTATAAACGCGCCTTTTGAAAAGGTTAAGGCTTTAAAAAAGCCCAAGTTTATTGCCAAACGCCCCAACCTTTTATTTAGAACGCTAGTTAGAATTTTGGTGAGCGGCGAGCTTAGATATTGCAACTTTTCATTTACTAAAACACGCATGGACGATATAGGCAAAGGCCCTTATTTTATTTTGATGAACCATAGCTGTTTTTTGGATTTAAAAATTGCGTTTAGGCTTTTTTATCCCATGGCGGTTATGCCCGTTGCCACCACCGACGCGCTTATGGGCAAGGCTTGGCTTATGCGGCAGTTGGGGTGTATTCCCACCCGAAAATTCGTAACCGACGTGCCTTTGGTTAAAAATATTATGCGGGCAATACAAAAGCTTAAAACGAGCGTTTTAATGTATCCCGAAGCGGGATATAGCTTTGACGGGCGCAAAACGGTATTGCAAAAGGGGCTTGGCAGACTTTTTAAACGACTTGACGTCCCCGTTATTATGGTAAAAACGGACGGAGCTTTTTTGCACGACCCTTTATACAACAACTTAAAGCAGCGCAAAACTAAGGTTACTGCAGAAGTTAAGTGTCTTTTTAATAGGGACGAGCTTAAAGAGAAAACCAACGAAGAAATAGACGCCGTTTTAGAAGAAGAATTTTCTTTTAACGCCTTTAAAAAGCAACTTGCCGACAAACGCAAGGTAGAAGAAAAGTTCCGCGCCGAAGGCTTACATAGAATTTTATTCCGCTGCCCTCATTGCCAAAGCGAAGGCAAAACGGTAGGCGAAGGCATTACCCTTACTTGCAAAGAATGCGGCGCAGTTTACGAAATGACCGAATACGGCAGTTTGAATTGCAGAACGGGCGAGGGCAAGTTTAATAGCGTAACCGACTGGTACGACTGGCAAAAAGAGTGCGTTAAACGGGATATATCCGCGGGGCAATACCGTGAAGAGATACCCGTTGACATAGGGATAGTTGCCGACTATAAAGCCCTTTATAAAGTGGGTGCGGGCAGCCTTTTACACGACGAGAGCGGAATTACAATAACGGGGTGTAACAGCGACCTTTTTTACCACCACCCCGCAAAATTGAGCTATACTTTGAATTCCGATTTTTATTGGTACGAAATGGGCGACGTAATAAGCGTTGGCGACGACAAAATGCTTTATTACTGCTTTCCGCAAAACGGTTTCCCCGTTGCAAAAGCGAGAATAGCCGCCGAAATTTTATACGAAAATATTAAAAATAAAGGTAATTGATATGAAAGACTTTTTACTCGTTTATCTTATAGCCGTAGCTGCGGTTTGCGTTATTGCGTTTATAACTTATTATATCGACAAAATTAAGGCGCAAAAAAAGGCTTGGAGAATTAAGGAATCGGTCTTGCTCGGCTTGGGCGTTATCGGCGGAGCTTTGGGTGCGCTTTTGGCTATGAATTTAATAAGGCACAAAACTAAGCATTGGTATTTTTGGGCGGTTAATATCGTGGCGTTGCTGGCGCATATTGCCGTACCTTTTATAGTTTATTTAACGATTTACGCATAGTAAAAGTCGGGCAAAACGCCCGACTTTTTTAACTTTATTTTTTGCTCTTTCATATATATTAATATGGAAATTTTTGAATACGACAGGGCCGCCGCCCTATCTTACGCAAACAGATGGGCACTTTCACGCAATCCCGCATATTACGATTACGCTCGCATTGGCGGTGATTGCACCAACTTTGCCTCGCAATGTATTTTTGCGGGCGCGGGCGTTATGAACTACACCCCCGTTTACGGTTGGTATTACAAAAACGCCAACGACAAAACGGCGTCTTGGACGGGCGTTGAATACCTTTATAACTTTTTAGTTAATAACATAGGCGTAGGTCCGTTTGCAAAAGAAGCGCCGCTAAGTGAATTGCAGGTGGGCGATATAATACAGCTTGGCAGGGCAACGGGAGATTTTTACCACTCGCCCGTAGTAGTGGGTTTTAGCCGCGGAGAAATTTTAGTTGCCGCCCACAGCTACGACGTTTTAAACCGTCCGCTTTCTTCTTACCGCTATAATATAGCGCGGGGAATTCATATTTTGGGCGTTAGAAAATAGCTATCCTTTTTACCTTATACACAAAAAAAGCGTTCCTATAAAGGAACGCTTTTTAAGTTTTAATTTACGCCGTTACGGTAATATTGTAAGTGCACGTTACTCCACCAAACGAAACGGTTACAGTTTTAGTACCGATATCGTCTGCGGTGAATACGTGGTTATCGTAATCGGTTGCAATGTTAGTGTAAACGTAAACTCTGTCGTATTGGCTGCCCGTGGGTTTAAGCATAAGACCTTGCGACGAGAACGTTTCGCCTACCTTAAAGGTGGTTTTACTTGCAGCGTTGCTTATTTCAATTTTAGAAATTTCACTTGCACAGTAGAAGTATCCGTATAAGGTGATGGAAGCGTCTTCCGTCAACGAAGATAAGAGCGTTAAGGTAAAGTTGTTGCCGAGCGTTGCAGTAGAGGTAATAGCCGTAAAGGTTACTCTTTCTGTAGCGCCAGCCGCAACGGTTACTTCCGCCTTGCCGTATTCAGCACCGTTGTTACAAATACCGAAGCGGAATTTAACCGTTTCGTTGCCGTTGTTTACTGCGTATAAAATAACCGTTCTTTCCACGTTTGCAATCATGGGAATATTGCAGTTACGGCCGTTGGATGCAGAAGCGTTGTTAAATACGCCTATTGCCGAGTTGACTGCCGTGTTTTTTCCTATGGTATACGTTGCAGCGGGAAGCCCGTTATAGGTAACCATTTGAACCTTCATAGTTCCCGTGCCGTTAGTAGTGCCGGCAACGTTTTCAAAGTATTGTCCGTTTTCTTTTGCGGGGGTAAAGTGAACTAAGTTTTGAGGATTGTTGATATTGGGAGCGGCTTTAGCCGTTAAGGTTGCCGTATCGGAAACGTTGCCTGCCGTTATTACGAAAGAGTTTTCGCCTGCAACTATTTCTTTATCTTCAATTTCGTATTCCGTTAAAACGAATTCTTCTCCGCAAGAGCAAACGCCCTTAACCTTTAATTCGTCTGCCTGCAATTTATTGCCTGCAAGGAAGTTTACGCCCACTACTTCTACGTCGAGCGAGGTTGCCACGTGTGCTTCTTTAACGGTAGTATAACCGCAGTAGCACGCCTTCCAGTGGCTTACGTGGTTTTTAGCCGTTTCTAATTGGTGTTCAGCTTTATCCTTTTCTTCGTCGCAGTTATCGCAACCGTGATAGTGGCTATCTTCGTCGTACTGCCATACGTCTAAATCGATAGAGTGCGAAGCCTTTAAAGTAACACTCTCTTTGGTTGTTTTACTTTTGCCGTTAGCGTCGTAGAAAACGTCTTCGCAATTTTCGCACGCGTAGTGAGCAACGCAACCGTCTACCGTACAAGTTGCCGCCGTTGCGCTTATAGCTTTAATGCTGTGTCCCGTTGCCGCCGTTATTTCTTCGCCGCAATCGTCGCACGTTTTTGCCACGGTGCAAGAAGCTTCTGCGGAGGAAACGTGTCCCGTTGCCGTAATTACTACGGGTGCGGATATCTCTTTAGTTGCCAACGAGTCGGAGAACATCTTTTTACAATCGTCACAAACGTAATAAGCTTCTGTGCCGTTTTCCGTACAAGTTGCGTTTTCCTTTTTAACTTTGGTAAGGTGGTGTACTTCTCCGCTGCACGCCGAAAAGCTTGCCGCCGAAGCACATAAAACGGTTATTGCCGAAACTATAGCAAGTAATCTATTCTTTTTCATGCCTATTTCCTCCTATTATATTTTTTGGCTTTTGCCGGTTTTTCTACGGCGTACTGTTTGCGTTACTAAAAGCGCTCCGCAAGCTAATATTGCCGCCGCAATTGATAATAAGGTAGAAGATCCCGAGCCTGCACAACCGCCTGCTTGCGCTCCTTCAACGAATAACGTTACGGTAAATTCTTCACCGATTAAGCCGTCTGCGCTTGCAACTATGGTCATATCGTAAACGCCTGCAACTGTGGGAGTACCCGTTAAAGTGCCGTCTGTAGAAAGCGTTATTCCTTCGGGAATTTCGCTATCTTCTTTAAAGGAGTAGGTAATGTTTCTTGCACCTTGCGCCATTTTTACCGTTCCTTCGTACGCTTCGCCAACCTTTGCATCCATAAGGGTAAAGTCGTTGAACGATAAGCCTACGCTAATGGTGTAAACGGCTTCTTGCGCCGCCGTTAAGGGTGCACTTGCAATTACGGTAAAGGTGTGGTTGGTTAACGTTTCGGTAGGAGTACCTACTATGTAACCGCCTTCGGTAAGCGTTAAGCCTGCGGGAAGAACGCTGCCCTGTTTAAGGGTGTAAGTTACTTCGTTTTCGCAAGTTGCAAACGATACCGTTTCTAAGTAAGAAACGCCGTATTTAGCTTGAGCTAACTTTTTGCCGTTGAAAATTAATTCTTTATAAATATTTAAAGTATAAGTTATTTCTTTATCTTTATAGCCCATTGCGCTTGCCACTACCGTAAAGGTATAGTTTTCGCCTTCTTTGGTAGGAGTACCCGAAATTACGCCGTCTTTAGAGAGCGCTAAACCTTCGGGAAGTAAGCTTGCGTTTTTAAGCGAATAAGAAATATCGGGATATTTGCTTATTTCTTCTTGCGAAGCGTCGGGTTTGTAGATATAAGCGGTGTTGAGTGCGTATTCTACGGGCTCGTTTACTATTGCATAGTTAAGGTTGTGGTTGCCCGCGTAAATTATAGAGCCTGACGAGTTTACTACGTTTAAAATAAATTCTGCCGTGCGCGTACAATCTTTAAACGTTGCGGTTACGCTAAACTTGTAGTTACTTACTTCTTCGGTAGGAGTACCCGTAATAATGCCGTTTTCGGCAAGGGTTAAACCTTCGGGAAGAACGCTACCTTCTGCAAGAGCGTATTTAACGTCTTCTGCGGTTGCGTCGGGGTGCATTTCTTTATTGATTTCCGCCGTTGCTACGGTTGCGGTGTAATTTGCATTCATAACCGCCGCTTTAAGCGTTGCGGAATCGTAGGTGTTAAGCGCTTTGGGAGGTGCGGGATAAGCCGACTTGTTCATACCCATACTGTTTGCAAGCGAATATAAAAGTTCGCCCGCCATTTTTCTTAACGCCGTTACGGTGGTAGGGGTATCTAACTTCCATTCTGCTCTGCCGCTACCTAAAGCAAGGTTGCCGCCTGCACGAACCATTAAGTCTGCGTTTGACCAACCTTCGCTATAAGAGTCGGTAACTACGCAGCCGATAAAGCCCCATTCCTCTCTTAAAATGCCGGTAAGTAATCCCCAATGGCTACCTACCCAGTTAGGACCGAGCTTGTTGAGCGCGGACATCATACCTTTGGTTTTACCAACGGTTACGCAGAGTTCGAAAGATTTTATGTAAATTTCACGGATGGATTGTTCGTTTGCCCAAGTTACCAAGCCGCAACGGTTGGTTTCTTGGTCGTTTACGCCAAAGTGCTTAACGTAAGAGATCATACCCTTATCTAAACCGCCCTTAATAACGTAAGCTGCCATCATACCAGAAAGGTAACCGTCTTCGGAGTAATATTCAAAGTTACGTCCAGAGAAAGGCGAACGGTGGATATTACATGCGGGTGCGTACCAGTACGGGTTTTTATCGCCCGCTGCGCCGCTTCCCCATAAGCCTTCGTTACCCATTGCTCTGCCCTTTTCGTAAGCTAAATCTTTATTCCAAGTAGAAGCTAAAATAACGTCGTTTACCCAAGAAGAATAAATACCGCTAACTGCGAAGAACCAGCCTGCAGGGCCGTCGGAAGAACGAACGCCTACTATGCCGAGTTCAGGATAGTTTTGTCCCGTACCGTAGTGACCGTGTCCGCATAAAGCTACTAACTGGTCAACGGTTAATTGGTCCATAAACAACGACCATCTTTCGTCGTCGTAGTCAATTCCTACTAAGTCTTGAAGTTTAAGTCCGTTTTTAGCGCCCGTGGTAGGCATAACGTCTGAATACCAAGGGTCGGAAGGATCGTCTTCTTCGTAGGTTTCGTATTTGTTATCTACCCATTTACCCAAACCTTCTACTACCCACTCGGGAGCGGTTAATCTTTCTAACCAGTTGGGGAAAGTTCCTTCAAAGTCCGAACGGGACATATAAACTTCGTTTAATTTTTCGCCGTCTTTAATAATATCGTTTAAAAGATAATTACTTACGTCGTCGAATCTGTTTTCAATTTTGTTGCCAGTTTCTGCAGAAGTTTCTACTTTGATATCTTCTGCAACGTTGTATTCTACTGCGTCTACTTCGGTGTGAGCGTCGCGCATTACCTTAATTTGATATTTGCCCGCTTCCACTTCGTAGCCCTTAAAGTCGTTTTTATTTAAGTCGTTCCAGTCGTAAGACGCCATGTCGCGTACCTTTAATTGAAGAACGAGCGTTTGACTTTCGTTGGGTTGTAAAAGTTCGGTTTTTTCGTAAGCGCCTAAAACTACGTGCGCTTTTTCAATAGGAGCGTCTTCTACGCTATAAGGTGCGGTGTAGTAAATTTGAACTACTTCTTTACCCGCAACGTTGCCGGTGTTGGTTACCTTAACTTTAACGGTTATAACGTCGTCTAAGCCGAGAGTTGAATTTTCAGAAGGGCTTTGATCTACCAATTCCATTTTGAATTGAGTATAGGAAAGTCCGTAGCCGAAAGGATGGGTTACGTGCGCTTTGTACCAGCTATCCCAAGCCGAAGTGGTCGTGCCGTGGATAGTACCGTCGCTATACGCGCTTTGGCTTTCGTAAATACTTCTCGTTTCGTAGTAGCGGTAGCCCATGTAAATACCTTCTTGGTAAATTACGTAGTTGTTTCTGTAACCGCCGCCACCGTTACCGCCAGAGCCGGGTAAGTTTTCATATTGGTTACCCTTGTTGGAAGGGCCTGCTTCCATAAGGTAGTTGCCCATATTTTGCCAAGTGGGGTCTTTTTTATAGTCGCGCGCCCAAGTGTCTACCGTTTTACCGGAAGGGTTTACTTCGCCTTTAAGTATTTTAGCAATAGCCACCGTGCCGTTCATACCAGAATAGCCAACGTGTAAAGCCGCTTTAATGTTTTCGTGGTAGCCGTAGTGGCCGGGGTCGTCTAAAAATCCTACTTCAAACTGCGAACCGGTGTTTAAAAGCACTATAACCTTTTCAAATCTGTCGCCCAAATATTTTAAAAGGTCGCTTTCGTTTTGGTCGAGTTGTAAATAGTGGTCGTCTTTTGCTCTTGCGCCGGGAACGAGTTGAGTTGCATCGGAGTTCCACGTATAATAGTTACTGCCGTTCCACATCATAGTTCTGGGAAGGTCGAAACCTTCGCCGCCGATACGGCTGAATACTACCAACGCTGCGTCGGAGTAATTTTCGTAAGTAGCTTCTATATCAGAAGTATAGCTGCTTATGGGCGTTTCACCCGTGTTGTAACCGGGAACGGTTGCACCTATGCCGGGGGTTGCCCCTCTACCTGCGCCCGATAAAGACGCGTCGCGATAGAAGTTCATAAGCTTGGTGTTAATTTCAAAGCCTTCTTGTTGAAGGGCGTCGTAAAGGGAAGTTACGGGAGCACCGCCGCCTGCGCCTGAACCGCCGCCGCCCGATAAGAAGTAAGCGGAGTTTTTGCCGAATACGGAGATTTTAGAACCTTCGTTAATGGGAAGGGCGTTATCTTCGTTTTTGAGCATTACTATACCTTCGCCGGCAATTCTTTCGTTGAGCTCGAAGCTCGCTTCCATAGTTTCTTCACGGGTGTCGTAGTCGGAAGAATAGTAATTGCCGAAAGTGGGTTTAATAGCTTCTTGTTGTTCAGCGAGCGTTGCCATTGCACTCCAAGGAGCCGTGCCTGCAAGCATTACCGCCGCCATAGTTAAACCTAAAAGAGATTTTTTAACGTTTAATTTTTTCATATTACACCTCCCCTTCGTAGCCTATAACGTTGTTGTAGGTGAGCATTATGCTAAGGTTGTGGGGGTATAAACTGCCGGAGCTGTCTACAGTTTCCTTAACCAAGCTGAAATAAAGTTTATCGTTATTGGAATAACGGGGAACTTTTATTGCAACTAAAACTACGTCGCCAACCTTTTCTAACTTAACTTCCTTTAATACCGTTTCGTCCCTGTCGGTACGAGGGTCGGAATCGTAACCTACTGCAAGCTTATACGTTCCCACGAAATCGCCCGTGTTTACGTTGTTTATAACTTTTGCGTATACGGTAGTATAAGGGTCGTTAGAATCGTATGCGGGTAAGTTTGCAATTTCTGCAACGCACGCAGCAAGTCCGGATACTTTGTTAAATTCCGAACCGTAGTTGGTGAACACGGAAAGTCCTAACGAGTTAAAGCAGTTAACCGATCTTGCCCAGTCGAGCTTAGAGTAAATAGAACCTGCGTTGGTGCTACCGTCTAACCCCTTTAATTCTACTAACTTAGCCGAGCCTGATACGGATAAAAGAGGGTCGCCGTTGGGATAGGTAGGAGCAGAACCTACTACCATGTCTAATTGAATAATATCGGAAGAAGAACCGCCTACGTCTTCTCTTACCGCAAAGCCCCACCAAGGAGCGTCTAAACCTAAAGGCGCAGAGAAATATACGTCTTTAACGCTGTTTGCAGGAATGGTTACCGAGCCGGTAGTTGCTTCGTTGCCGTAATACTGAACGAATAATTCTACCGTTACGTCTAAACTTGCGTGATGATTTTTAAAGATTGCCTTAACGGTGTGCGAACCGTTTACTATGGTGTTGATGTTCGAGCCTCTGATATTTTCAGGGTTGTCGGAAGAGCGCATAGTGCTACCGGGGATGGAAAGCGTGCATCCGTTCATACCTTCAAGGTCGGGGTCGTTTCCACCGTTGGAAATAGTTTGCGCATTATAATCGATTACGTTTGCGGTGAGTATTTTGTTGGAGAAATCGGAGAAGATTGCCCAAACGGTAAGCGTTTCACCGGGCATGGTAAACGAGTATTCGTCAACGCCCATTTCGCCTACGCGGTTGTCAACTACGGCGTAATCCCAACCAACGAAAATTTTACCTGCGGGAGCTTTTATAGCTTCCACCGAAATTTCCGTACCGTACGCGTATTCGTAAGTGGTAATGTCGTGTTGAACTAAGTTACCCGATTCGTAATTGCCTCCGTCTACACCTTCTTGAACTTGGTCGTTACCGTCGTCTACTACGGTTGCGCCAACCACGTTAAGGGTGTAGAGCTTATCTTCGTATACTGCAGTAATATCTATAGCGCAAGCGGGCATTTTAAATTTGTTGCCACTTATCCATAAATCTACGGGCGTTTCCGTTTCGTATTCCCATTTTACGAACGATTTGTATTCGGGAACGATTGCCGAAAGGGTAACGTATTCTCCTTCAGAAGCCTTCGTTTGAGTTGCAGTACCGCCGTTAACCGTTATGGTATAAGATGTGGGGTTTGCCGCGAAAGAGTCGGTTACCTTTAATACTATTGCGTGCGTTTTACCGCCTGCGGACGCAGTAATAACCGTTTCGCCTTCGGATAATAACGTTACCGTGCCGTCTGCCGCAATAGTTGCAACAAGGGGATTGCCCGAAACGTAGCTAACTGCTCCGTCTGCTTGATCGTCCTTTCTTACTACGGCGGAAAGCGACAAGCTTTCGGAAGAAAGGTCTGCGCTTAAAGTACCGTCTACTTTTTTACCGTTATAGTTAATCGTTACCGAGTGCACGCTGTATTCGGGTGCGGGGGGATTGATTACTACTGAAGAATCGCCGCCGCAGCCTGAAAAGCCAAACGCACCGAAAACTAATAACAACGATAAAATGAGTGTTAAGAGTTTTGTTTTGTTTTTCATCTTTGCCTCCTATACGTTTTATAAAAACATTGTAAAGAACTTAATAATAACTTAACAAATAAAAAAGCACCCCTAAATTTTAGCGTGCAAAATGATTGCCGCCGAGGCGCTTTAGTACTTCCCCCAATTAAATTTTTAGGTTTTTGTTAAATTACAATCGTTCTCATCCTCTTCGCGCTATATTATACTACACTTTGCATAATATTTCAATAGCAAAAACCACTTATTTTTACTTTTTCTATAATAAAAACAAAAATTTTAATTAAAAGGATTAACGGGCGCAAGCAACCGCTTGCGCCCGTTAATTTAGTTGTTTGCAATTAATACTTATTTGAAATTATTACTTACTTTTCTTCGTTTATAAAAAACAATAAAGTTAAGCTAAAAATATTATTTTCCGCCGTTATGGTCATTTCTCCGCCATAACGTTCGCAAACGTATTGAATACTTCTTATACCAAAGCCATGGAAGTCCTTTTCTTCCTTAGTCGTTTGAATTTCCCCGTACTTATAAACTACGGCGTCTTTATAGTAGTTACTTGCGTTTACTACGAGCATATTATCCACCGTTTTAACGCGCAAGCTTATTATGCGCTTAGAAGGGGGAACTTTTAAAACGGCTTCTATTGCGTTGTCTACTATATTGCCAAACAGGGCGTAAACGTCTTCCGTTTTTATAAAGTTTAACTTTTCGCCGTCTACTATACAGCTGAATTGTATGTTTTCCTTATTACATAAAAGGCTTTTTTCCGTTAAAATAATATCTAACGCGTCGTTGCCCGTTTTTACTATTGAATCGTAAATGGAAATACTGTCTTCAAGCTCCTTTAGCGCAACGGGGCTAACCGTTTGATGTTTGCCCAAGGTATGTATTTGGTGCTTAAAGTCGTGGCACTTCATATTTATTAGCTCTATGTTTTCCTTGGATATTGCATATTGCTTTTTTTGCGCGTTCCATATTTCTTGAAGAGCGTCGAAGTTCTTTTCTATTTTTCGCCTTAACGCTACTTCAAACTGCAGATATAACGAAACTAAACAGCATAAAACGTTATAAACGCCTATTATAATAACGCCTACCCGCCCGCACTCTTCGGCACTATACACGGTTATTGCGTTTAGCACTATATCAACCACCAAAATAAAGGCGGTAAATATTAAAATAAATGGCGTTTGTATGCTTATTTCTTCCCTTGCCTGAAGTTTGCAGCTAAATAAAAAATAGCAGGCAAAGTAAGAGGCAACGTATAGGCAAACGTACACTACGAAAACGAAAAGGTTGGGGAATATGTCCCAAAAATTAGACTGTCCGTAAAAGCCGCTCGACGCCGAAACATCCATAAAAATAAGCACCGAGTTATAAAGTTCGTAAGTTAAATGCTGGGTAGTATAGCCCGCCAAACAACAAAACAGCACCGTTAAAAGCGATTCTTTAAATAGCACCTTACACACGATAATCGTATACAAAAATATAAGTAAAAATATTACCGAAAAATAAAAGGCGTTGTTAAAATTAGTGGGTAAAAAGAAGGCGAAAACAAACACCGACACTACACCCAAAACCGCCCTTATAGAAAAGTGTGAGCGGCGGCGGAATCTATAAACGAATAAAAATTCGGCAACCAACAACTCTATTACGAATAAAAAGGATTTGTAAAATTCAAACTGAGTCATAACCTTTAAACGTTTACTCCCATATATTTACTGAGCGCCGTTACTACCTCTTTTTTGCGTGGACGGCTTATTACCACCTCGTTAAAATTAACGGAATTGCGCCCGTAGGAAACGAGCAATTTATAACCGTCAACCCCCGCGATAAAGCGCAAATTTACCATGCAGTAGTTATTGCATTTTACAAATCCGTTTTGCAAAAACACGTCTTCTACTTTATTTAAAGAACCGCGGTTTTCGTAGTCGCCGTCTATGGTATGATAGGTCAATTTATGCTTGTACACGTCTACGTAGCGGACGGAGCTAACGTCGATATATTTTACTACGGTATCCGTTTTTACGGGTACTTTTACCTCTTTTTTATCGCTTATCTTTTTAGAAACTCTATCTAATTTCATTGCAAAATCGAAATAAGATACGGGTTTTACGATAAAGTCGTCGGCGTCTACTTCATAGCCGTTAATAGCGTATTGCTTCATATTAGTTACGAAAACGAGCGCCACGGAAGAATCCATTTCCCTCATCTTTTTTGCAACGTCCATACCGTTCATTTCGGGCATTTCTATATCGAGCAAAACGACGTCGAACCGATTGGTGTATTCGGCTAAAAATTTAGTAGGGTCGGAAAACCATTCGGCTTTATAGCTTGAATTTCTCTCTTCGGTGTATCTATCTAAATACGTTTTTAAAAGCTCTTCTACCGCTTTTTCGTCGTCTACGATTGCAAACTTTAACATCATTCCCTCCACCGCGTTACAAACAGTTTAATACTACGTTAATATATTAACAGTTTTTTATATAAAATTCAAGCTAAATGCTAATTTTTTTAATTTATTAAAAAGTAAAGTAAACAAACGTACTTTTTTATGAGTTAAACTTAAAATTACCGCCTTTTTGCCCAAAAAAAGAAAAAACTACCCCTATATAATTTTGGGGTAGTTAAAAGATTTTAAAATCGCTTACTATTCTTTAATTTCTACGTTGTCGAAAATGGGATCGGATAAGAATTCCGCCATAGTCATTCCGAGCGCGCTGCTTACGCGGTAAAGTGTAGTCATGCTGATGGAAGGGGTGCTTTTGCTTCTAAAAATGTTGCAAACGCTTTGTCCCTTAACGCCGGGTAACTCTTTAAAATCCTTTTTTAAAAGACCTCTTTCTTTTAAAAGTGAACTTAATCTCACTGCCACTGCTTCTGTTATAGTCATATATACTCCATAAAATAAATTTTTTCCTAACCCTTATGCGGTTGTGTCGTAAATAATTTACATTAAAATTAACAAATCGTCAACTGTTTTTGGTTGAAATTTATTAAATTTTACTAAAAATTTTACTTTTTCACCGTTTTATCATTTTTATTCGATTTTTCCACATAATCGACAGATAAAACGTTTCTGTTTATAAGCCCTATTAAAGCAACGTAAAGAATTGAGCCAAGAACGTACACCCACACGCTTTGCGTTAAAAGAAGGGACAAAAAGGTAGTAAAATAAGCCACGCTGCCTGCAGCAAGCCAAATTACGAAAGGTATTATAACGGCGTTTAAAATAACGGGGAAAAAGCCGCCCAATACCATTTTTATAATATTGTTTTTAAAAATCTTACCAACGGCGTATGTTAAAATTGCGGCAAATAACGTTGCTAAAGAGCCTAAAAATATATCGTAAACGCCAAAGCCCGACAATAAGTTTGCCAGTATACAACCAACGTAAAGCGCAGGAATTGCATCTACGAAAAATAAGGGCAATATAGTTAACGCCTCGGCAGGTCTTACTTGAAAAGGACCGAACGCCACGGGCGAAAATACCCAAGTTAAAGTTGCGTATAAAGCGGCTATTACGCCCGCCCTACACAAAGTTTTAGTGTTAAAAAATTTTTTCATTTTTTTAATTTGCTTACTGCGCTTTTTGGCTCGCGCAAAAAAACGGAACGGCTATTTAAAACCGTTCCGCCAAGTAAGCTTATCCTTCGGTTTTTTTACGGAAGTGTTGAGCCGAAAACCTTCCTTAATTGCGGCATATTACCGCTTCAATTTATTTTTTATGATTCGCTTTTATTTCCGCTGTTTCCTAAAAACGTTCCAAAATGTATTTCTTTTTTGCCGCGTTTAGGGGGATTGTTTCTGGGTGCGGAAGAGTGTTCTTTTCTATCTCTTCTTTCGCCCTTACCCTTTCCGTGTCTATCTTTATTAAAGCGTTTTTCGCCCTTATAGTCCTTTTTGTCAGAATGCTTTAAGTTGTTGGGAATAATAACGATATATCTGTTGGGTTCTTTGCCGTCGGAAACGGTTTTAACGTCGGTGTTGTTAGTTAAAGCGGAATGAATAATTCTTCTTTCGTAAGGGTTCATAGGTTCTAATGTAACCTTTCTGCCGCGTTCTACCGCTTTTTTAGCCAATTTATTTGCTAAATCTTGTAAAGTTTTTTCGCGTTGGCTACGGTAATTTTCGCAATCTACCACAACTCTTTTATACTCTTCGTTTCCAATATTTGCAACTGCGCCTGCAACTACTTGAATTGCATCTAAAATTTCGCCGCGGCGACCTATTACCGCGTGGGAGTTAGTAGTTTTAACGTCTATTTCAATTTTGTCGCCTTCGGCAACGAGTTCGGTTACGGCGGGGATATTTAAAATATCGAAAAGCCCGTCCATAAATTTAACGGCTCTTGCACCGTCGGTTAATTTTTCGTTTACTTGTACCTTTGCTTTTATAGAACCGAAAAGTCTTTTTTTACCTTCTTCTAAAACTACTATTTCTGCGTTTTCTTTAGTTAAACCTAAAGTTTTTAAACCTAATTCTACGGCTTCTTCAACAGTTTTTGCCGTAAAAACGTTTTGATTTTCTTTTTCCATTATTATTTTCCTTAAATTTTACTTCTTTTTCTTACCGTTAGAATTATACGTTTTTCTTTCGTATCTTGCAAGTTCTTCTCTTTGTTCCTTTTTAGCAAAAGAAACTTCCATTATCTTGTTTATTATAAGCGTGGTAATAAGGCTGTATATAGTGTTGGTAATCATGTAGATTGAGAACGACGCCGAATAGAAGAACGAGAAAATACCGTAAATTATAGGCATCATTATCATCATCATTTTGTTGGTTTGCGCGCCGCTTCCGTCTACCGTGCTAAGTTCGTTTACTGCTTTTTGAGAGCGGGTAGTTATCCATTGTTGTAATAACATTCCGCCTATTGCTAAAATAATTAAAATAAAGTAGCCGTTAAAGGTGTTTTGTTCTTCTTTTAACGCACCCATTACCCTATTATAGCTCGTTTCGTAATTATCGCCGAAGTCCGTGCCCGTTATAGATTCTTTAAACTTTGCAAAGTCGGGTAATTCTCTACTGAACATAGAGTCGGGATACCAAATATTTTTTACCCATAAAAAGCTTGCGTCGTTATTATGGTAATACACGGCGGCGGCTTCTTGAGAGGGTTTTACTAAAAATTCTTCTACGAAGGAGTTTTTAAGCGTTATTTTGTCGTTTTCGTCCTTTTCGGAAGGAATAGATTCAAAATACTGTCCTGCGGTTAAATAGGTTACTTCACCTAAAGTTACTTTATATTTTTGTTCAACGCTATCGTAATAGGTTGCAAATTTATCGTAATCAACTTGATACCCTACTTCTTGTCCGTTTAAGTCGTAGGCTTTAATTAAAAAGTCGTTTTCTAAATTTTCGTCTTCACCGTCAACGTAACATAAAACGTGCGAGTTATATTCGTTTACCATACCGCGATAAAGTTCTAAGTTAGCGTATCTTGAATAGGAGTTAAAGCCGCTAAACACGGTAATAAATATAGCCAAAGTTACTATCATTGGAATGCACGCACCGAAAATACTGTATCCGTTTGCCTTTTGCAATTCCATAACCTTTTGGTTATACATATTTTTATCGTTGGCGTATTGTTTTTGCAACTTTTCCATCTGAGGGCGCATTTTTTGCATTATAAGCGCCTGTTTTTTAGAAGTTATTCTTTGATAAATATCTAAAGGTAAGGTAACCGTTTTTAATATAACGGTAAATAAAATAATACCAACTCCCACTACGCCGAAAAGTTCAATTATCCACTTAACTGCTGTGCCTATCCAATCTAATTCGACGGCAGGGGGGTTTTTAATTATTAAATCTACGAAATGTGCAGATTCGTTTGCAAGTAAATTTAAAATGTTCATTTAATACTTTTTGGGGTTAATACACCCATTTTACCTTAAAAAATTTTTCCGGCACGGGGTCGTAGCCGCCTTTTGAAAAAGGGTTACATCTTAAAATGCGCCATATACCCAAAATTAGCCCTATAATTACGCCGTGATTATTTATTGCCCTTAGCGTATATTCCGAGCAAGTGGGGTTATATAGGCAAGTATGCTTTGAAAGATATTTTTGATAAAGTATTATAAGCCGCATAAAAAAACCTTTTATATAAGGTTTAAATACCTTTCTTTTTAAAAAATATAATACTTTATTTACTTTTTTTCGCATTGGTTTAATTTTTTAATTGCCGTTTGAATGCTCTTTTCAAAATTTTTAAAAGAATACTCTTCCATAACCTTAGGCAGAGCAATAATGGAATAGTTTTTATTTAAAAGGTTACAATTAAGCCTAAAACTTTCCCTTATCAATCTTTTTATACGGTTACGAACGACTGCTTTTCCGTGCTTTTTAGAAAGGGCAATTGCAAATCTTAACTTATTAGACGGAAAATATATTAAAGTAATACAAGGGGAAAAAATTCGTTTTCCCCCTTTGAATAACTTTTGAAAATCGGTATTCTTTTTTATTTTTAAATAATTCATTTTAAGAGCCGATTAAATTAAACTTTTTAACTCGGGCGTCAAAATTTTACGCGCTTAACTTTTTTCTGCCCTTGTTTCTACGTCTTTTTAAAACGTTTCTTCCTGCTTTAGATGCCATTCTTTTTCTGAAGCCGTGTACTTTGCTTCTCTGTCTTTTTTTAGGCTGATAAGTTCTTTTCATTTTTCTTTTCTCCGTTTTTTTATTTATAAGATATTAATCTTTATTTTTTATTTTTAGCGTAAAAAACGCCGCATTGCGCTATTTACGACTTTATCATTATAAAAATAATTATATTTATTGTCAAGCGTTATTTGCCGTTCTTACGGGTAAAATTAAATATAAAACGTCCTTTTTATTTTGATTTTCGCAAATAAAAGGCTGTACTTGGCTATTAAAGGAGAGAACTGCAACTTCTTCTTCTAAAGCGTTAATTGCTTCGGATATAAATTTAGAGTTCATTGCAATTTTTATATCTTTACCTTCTACGTCCGCTTTTACGGGTTCTTGAACGTTTCCTATTTCCGAGTTAGAAGAAATTTCCACCGTTCCCGAACTTATGTCCATAATTATTAAACTGTTTTTATCCGAACGAACT
>JAGAMH010000055.1 GCA_017624815.1 Clostridia bacterium | reverse complement strand
GCAGGCGGAAAACTTTACTTCTTATATAAAGCTTAATAAATTTAAACCGTTAAATAGGGCAGTTTACAAATATATTTACAAGCATTTATATAAACACGTAGACGCAATACATTACCCTACTGAATTTATTAAAAATCTATTTGAAAGTAACGTTAAGGCAAAAACGCGTGGGTTCGTTATTTCTAACGGTGTTCATTCCTACGTTAAAAAACGGGACGAAAAAAAGCCGCAAGAGTTTCAAGATAAAATAGTGGTATTAACCACGGGGCGTTACTCGCGTGAAAAATCGCAAGATACTTTAATTAAGGCGGTGGGGCTTTCTAAATATAAAGATAAAATACAGCTTATTTTGGGTGGACAAGGCGTTAAAGAAAAGTATTATAAAAAACTTGCAAAAAAATTGCCCGTGCAGCCTATATTTAAGTTTTATTCACGAACGGAAATTATCGATGTTTTAAATTACGCCGACATTTACGTCCATCCTGCCGAAGCCGAGCTTGAAGGTATATCTTGTTTAGAGGCAATAACGTGCGGAAAGCTTACGTTGGTGTCAAACTCCGCCCTTTCGGCAACCCGTGAATTTGCAATAGACGAAAGTTGCGTTTTTGAAAACCGCAACGCAAAAGATTTAGCTCGCCTTTTAGATTATTGGATAGAACGCCCGTTGGAGAAAAAACTATACGAGGGTAAGTACCTTAAAAAAGCGGTGGTTTTTAGCCAAGACGAGTGCATGAAAGAGATGGAAAAAATGATGTGTAAGGTGAGAGATGAAAAGCGAAAAAATTAAAACCGTTTACTACGGGAACGAATGTGAAGACGACTTTGCCGGCACTAACATAAATAGTAAAACGGTAGATAAAAATTTTAAATACATCCATAAAAACGTTATATGGCGAGCGTTGTCTTTTATTGCCTATTATTTTATCGCATACCCCTTAGTATGGCTTTACGAACGCGTTATTTTGCGTGTAAAGTTCGTAAATAAAAAGGCGCTTAAAGCATATAAAAAGCAAAGTTCGTTTTATTATGGCAACCACACGGGCTTTATAGATGCGTTTACACCCAATATTATGTCTGTGTCAAGGCGCAATAAAATTATCGTAAACGCTGACAGCGTTTCTATTAAGGGATTAAAAAATATCGTACAAATGTTGGGTGCGTTGCCCGTACCAACCGAGATGAACGGCTTTAAAAATTTTGTTCGTGCAATAGATTATTACCATAAAAAATGCAATATAACTATTTATCCCGAAGCGCACATTTGGCCCTATTTTACGGGCGTTAGAAATTTTTCCGACGCGTCCTTTAACTACCCCATAAAATACGGTGCGCCCACTTTTGCGTTTTTTACTGCGTATACTAAGCCAAAGGGATTTTTATCCTTTTTGAGAAAGGCAAACGTTACCGTATATATAAGCGACCCCATTTTTTGCGACGAAGGCTTAACTGGTATTAACGCCCGCAAAAATTTGCGCGACAAAGTTTATAATTTTATGGTAGAAAAATCCAAGCTCAGCACTTACGAGGTTATAAGGTACGTAAAGGTTGACGGCGATAATTCAGATAAAAAAGTTGAATACGAAGAAGCGATATAAAAGTGCGCTATGCAAAAGCATAGCGCACTTTTATATTATTTTTTTCTTGTAAACAACTCTATAATTATTCTGGCAATTTGCGTTATTGCAAAGGGGATTATTGAAAGGCATAATATTTGCAAAATATTTATCGGAGATAGTGCGCCGTCTATATCCATTAACGAATGTAAAGGCGTTATAAAAATAACTGCTGCCAACAATAACGTGCCCAAAAGGAACGCCCCTAAAGAATACCAGTTGGTGCTTATTTTAAGTTTTAAAAGGGAACTCTTGCCCCTGCTGTCAAACCCTTCGAAAAGCCTTGCAAGACAAAGCGTTGCAAACGCCATAGTGCTAGCCAACGAGCCGGAAATTTGGTTTCCTATATAAAACGCCACCATAACGCAAGCGGCAATAAAAATGCTGTGAATTAAAATATATACGCTAGTTTCTCTATTTAAAATAGACTCGTTTGCAGGGCGAGGTTTTTCCTTCATAACGTCGGGTTGCGCAGGCTCCATGCAAAGTGCAAGCGCGGGGAGTGAGTCGGTTAAAAGGTTTATAAAAAGCAGGTGTACGGGGGTAAAGGGGAGGGGTAGGTTTAAAAGCGTAGTAATTAAAACTACTATAATTGCAGCTGCGTTGCCGGCAAGTAAAAACTTAATGGCGTTTTTAATGTTGCCGTAAATTGCCCTGCCGTTAGAAACGGATTTTACAATCGTTGCAAAATTATCGTCGGCAAGAATCATAGAGGCAGCGTCCTTGCTTACTTCCGTACCAGTAATGCCCATAGCAACGCCTATATCGGCCTTTTTAAGTGCGGGGGCGTCGTTAACGCCGTCGCCCGTCATTGCAACTACTTTGCCTTTCTTTTGCCAAAGTTCTACAATCCTTATTTTATGTGCGGGCGATACGCGCGCGTATACCGAAACGTTATCTAAAACTTTAATAAGTTCTTCGTCGGATATAGCGTCTAACTCCGTTCCGTCAAAGCATATATCGCCTTCTTTAAATATGCCAATCTCTTTTGCTATCGCCATAGCCGTAAGCTTGTGGTCGCCCGTTATCATAACGGGTTTTATTCCTGCAGAAATACAATCGGCAACCGCCTTTTTACTTTCTTCGCGGGGAGGGTCGGTCATTGCCGAAAGTCCTATATAAATATAATCGTTTTCGTCGGATAAAGTTATGGGGTTATCGTTTTGTAAAATCTTTTTAGTAAACGCCAAAACGCGCATACCCTTTAACGAATATTCGTGGTTGGCTTTAATTATTGCGTTAATATCTTCCTTGGTTATTTCTCTTATTCCGCCGTCGTCTAAAACGTATTTCATTTTGGGCAAAAGTGCGTCTATAGCGCCTTTAGTAAAGCATACTCGCTCGCCGTTTATGCGGTGAACGGTAGTCATAAGCTTTCTGTCGCTATCAAAGGGAATTTCGTCCAAACGGGGATAGTCGGCACGCAATTTGTAATAAGATTCTTCGCCTACGTAAGCGGAAAGCGCCGTTTCGGTAGGATCGCCAAGCCATATTTTGCAAGATTTAGCCGCGTCGTTACAAAGCGCCATTGCCGCAATTAATTGACTTTCGGCGTTTTTACAAGGTGCGGTTATTTCTCTTACCGTCATTTTGTTTTGAGTAAGAGTCCCCGTTTTGTCCGAGCATATAACGGATACGCACCCCAAACCTTCAACGGCTTTTAAGTCCTTTATTATTGCCTTTTGCTTGCTCATCTTTTGCGTTCCTATTGCAAGCGATATGGTTATAATTGAACTTAACGCTTCGGGGATTGCGGCAACGGCAAGCGCAATTGCAAACATTAACGCGTCGCCCAACTGTTGTCCGTTTACGAATTTAGTAAGCAAAAATACGGCTATACATATTCCTATAATTACAAACGATAAAATTTGGCTAAACTTATCAAGTGCCGCCTGCAAGGGCGTTTTTTTCTTTTTTGCATTTTGCATAAGCGTTGCAATTTTGCCTATTTCCGTTTGCATACCAACGGCAGTAACTGCAACCACGCCGCGCCCGTTAGAGATATTCGAGCCTGAATATATCATATTTAATCGGTCGCCAAGCGGCAATTCTTGCTTATTAATTTTTTCCGCACTCTTTAAAACGTTGAGCGATTCCCCCGTAAGCGCGCTTTCGTTTACCTGCAATAACGCCGATTGTAAAATTCGTCCGTCGGCAGCGGCAACGTTTCCCGCTTCAACGAGTAATATATCGCCAACAACCACTTCAGATGCGGGTATTTCTTCTTGTTTGCCCTCTCTTAATACGCGTGCGTGCGGCGCGCTCATTGCCTTTAAGCTTGCAAGCGATTTTTGCGCTTTAACGTGCTGAGCCGTGCCCAAAACTGCGTTCATTATAATAACTGCCAAAATTACTATAGTGCTTTCTAAGTTGCCGGTAAAAGCCGATATTATTGAAGCTATTATTAAAATTATAACCAACAGGTCGGTAAACTGTTCCAAAAAGACGGCAAAAATACTTTTGGGCTTTTCTTCGTCAATAGCGTTTTTGCCGTGCTTTAAGCGGCTTTTTTCAACTTGGCTTTGGCTAAGTCCGCGCTCTTCGTTCGTACCAAGTTCTTCTAAAACCGTTTGCGCGTCTTTGTTAAAGTAACTCATAACTTCTCCTTTGGTGTGGGAATATGTTTAAATTATTATCCGTTATAAATAAAAAAAGACCTTTATTGCAACCTAAAGTTACAATAAAAGTCTTGCTAAAACGTAATAAACGCACTTTCCGCCCGACGGTGTTAAAGCCGTGTATTGACGAACGGAAAAAACTGCTTGCGGCAGTTAAGCTACTCCCTTTTACTAAATAAATTTTACCACTTTTAAATTTGGTTGTCAAACTTATTTCAAATAAAACCCGACGTTTTAAAATTGTAAAAACCGTTCAACAATTTGTGTTTGCTACTTGCAATTTTACACAATATAATGTATAATAGTAAAGTGAAGTAAGTATGCGCAAAAAATAAAAACGCACAATAAACGGGAAATTATTTATGGCAGAAAAAACGTATAATGCAGACGACCTTAAAATATTAGAAGGCTTAGAAGCCGTTCGCGTTCGCCCCGGTATGTATATCGGTTCAACGGGCATAAAAGGGCTTCATCATATCCTTTGGGAAATAGTTGACAACGCTATCGACGAAGCCGCAAACGGTTTCGCTAACGAAATTACCGTAAAGCTTTTAAAAGACGGCTCGGCTTCGGTAGAAGACAACGGCAGAGGTATGCCTACCGACATTAACACCAAAGCAAAAATGAGCGGTGTAGAAGTTATATTTACAAAGTTGCACGCAGGCGGCAAATTCGATTCGGAAAACTACGCTTTCTCGGGCGGGTTGCACGGGGTTGGCGCTTCGGTAACCAACGCCCTTTCCGAGTGGTTAGAAGTAGAAGTATACCGCAACGTTAAATATAAAATGCGCTTTGAAAGCCGTTACGACGGCAGAAAGAAAAAGTGGCTTTGCGGTGTTCCCTGCGCACCCCTTCAAAACACGGGCGAAAAGGTTAAAAAGCACGGCACTAAAGTAACTTTTAAACCGGATAAAGAAGTTTTTGAAACGGTAGAGTGGAACTACGACACCATTGCTAAACGTTTAAAAGAGCTTGCCTTTTTAAATAAGGGCGTTACCATTAACCTCTTCGACGAACGCGATTTATACGTTTGGGAAAAGAAGGAAGGCAGCCACGACGAAGAAGAAATGGCAGTTAAAGTAAAACTCCCCGCAAAAGAGCCGGTAACTTACCGCTACGACGGAGGACTTATCGACTTCGTTAAATATTTAAACTCCGACAAAACTCCCCTTTATAAAGAGCCTTTATACTATTCTGCAATAAAAGACGTTCAAGTTAAAGGCGCACCCGCAGGTAAAATTAAGGTGGAATTCGCCCTTTGCCACACCAAGGACGACACCGAAAGTTTATACTCTTTCGTAAATAATATTTCCACCGTAGAAGGCGGCTATCACGAAACGGGATTTAGAAACGGGCTTTTAAAATCGGTTAACGAATATGCTAAAAGTAACGGTGTTTTAAAGGCAAAAGACGCACCGTTTATAGTAGACGATATAAAGGAAGGCTTAACGGCAGTTTTAACCGTTAAAATGAACAACGTAGAGTTTGAAGGCCAAACGAAAACAAAGCTTGGCAACCCCGAAGTAAAACCTGCGGTAGAACAAACGGTTATAGAAGGTTTAAACAAGCTTTTGGCTGTTAGGGGCAATAAGCAAATTTTTGACGAAATTGCCAAAAAGGCAAAGTTTGCCGCCGACGACAGAATTAAACACAGAGCGGAACGCGACGTTGCCAAAGCCGCTTCGGAAAACGACGGGCTAAATTTAGTTGGTAAGCTTGCGTCGTGTTCGGGTAAAAACCCCGAGCTCAACGAGCTTTTTATCGTAGAAGGCGACTCGGCAGGCGGCACGGCAAAACAGGCGAGAGTAAGACAATACCAGTCTATATTGCCGCTTAGAGGCAAGCCCTTAAACGTGCAAAAAAAGAGCGCGTTGCAAGCCCTTCAAAACGAAGAAATAAAAACTATGATATCGGCAATCGGAGCTGGATTTAACCGCAGCTTCGACGTTGAAAAAACCAAGTATAAAAAGGTTATTATTTTATCGGATGCCGACCAAGACGGTATGCATATTCGCTGTATACTTTTAACGTTCTTCTTTAAATATATGCGCGATTTAGTAAACGCCGGCTACGTTTATATAGGTATGCCGCCCCTTTACAAGGTTTATAAAAAGGACGTTATTGAATACGCTTACGACGATAAAGAATTAGACGAAAAAATTAAAAAGGTGGGTAAAGGTTATTCCCTTCAACGCTATAAAGGGTTGGGCGAAATGTCTGCCGAACAGCTTTGGGAAACTACTATGAACCCCGCAACCCGTAACTTAATTCAAGTAACCATAGAAAACGCTGCCGAAGCGGCGAGCGTTATAGATATGCTTATGGGCGATAAAGTAGAAGGCAGAAAGGAATTTTTGGCTAAAAACGCCAACTTTAATAAGGTGGACGGCTTTATCGATAAAGTACACTTCAAGCCCGAAGAGGGCGGAAACGACGACTGAGGAGGAAGATTAAATGGCTAAAAAACGCAACGACGATTTTCAAACTTCCATACCTCAAGGCAACGTTTTCGTAACGCCGTTAGAAGAGGTAATGCCTTCTTCAATGCTTCCTTACGCCGAGTTCGTAATTTTGGATAGAGCGTTACCTAGGGTGGAAGACGGACTTAAACCTGTTCAAAGAAGAATTCTTTACACCATGATAGAAATGGGCTTAACGCCCGATAAACCCCATAAAAAATCGGCTCGTATAGTCGGCGACTGTATGGGTAAATATCACCCCCACGGCGATAGTTCGGTGTACGACGCAATGGTAAGAATGGCGCAAGATTTTAACATGCGCTTAACGCTCGTAAACGGGCACGGAAACTTTGGCTCGGTAGACGGCGACCCCGCCGCAGCAATGCGTTATACCGAGGCGAGATTAGAACCTTTGGCGTTGGAACTTTTAAGGGATTTAGATAAGGAAACGGTTCCCTTTTCGTTTAACTTTGACGATAGTTTATTAGAACCCGATCTTCTTCCCGGAAGATACCCCAACCTTTTGGTAAACGGTGCAAGCGGTATTGCCGTAGGACTTGCAACTAATATCCCCACTCACAACCTTAGCGAAGTTATCGACGGCGTGTGCGCTTATATCGATAAACCCAACATATCCCTTAACGAAATGATGAAAATTATCCCCGGACCGGACTTTTCTACCGGCGGATATATAATAGCAAACGAGCTTAAACAAGCTTACGAAACGGGTAGGGGAAAGATAACTTTACGCGCAAAATATAGCGTTGAAGCGGGCGATTACGGCAAGAAAAATATAGTTATAACCGAACTTCCCTATCAAACGAACAAAGCCGAACTTTTAAGAAAAGTTATGCTTTTAAAGGAAGATAAAAAGGACCTTTTATCGGGCATTACCGATATCGTGGACGAGTCTGACAGAACGGGTATGCGCGCCGTTATAACGTGCAAAAAGGATGCCGACGTAGACGCTATTTTAAAGGTGCTTTTCAAGTATACCGATTTAGAGTGTACCTTTGGTATAAACATGGTGGCAATAGCGGGCGGAAAACCCCGTCAGTTAGGGCTTTTGGATATAATTAAATATTACGTATCCTATCAGCGCCAAATTATAGTTAGAAGAACTAAGTTCGACTTAAAAGAAGCCGAAGCCCGTTGCCACATTTTGGAAGGGCTTATAATAGGCGTTCACAATATAGACGAAGTTATAAAAATAATTAAAAGTTCCGATTCTACGGCAATTGCAAGAACGCGCCTTATGGAAACGTTTGCCCTTTCCGAACGTCAAGCGCAAGCCATTTTAGATTTAAGACTTGCCCGCCTTGCAAAGCTCGAAATTAAAAAGTTAGAGCAAGAGCTTAAAGAATTAAAGGAAAAAATAGAATATTACAAAAAGATATTGGCGGATAAAACGTTGCAGATGGATATCGTTAAAACGGAAATCCGCGAAATTAAGAAAAAGTATAAATGCGAACGTAAAACTATTATCGTGCAAAACGCCGACGATATATCCGTTAAGCGTTGCGACGTAAAACGCGCTGTTGCCGATTGGGCGGTATCGCTTAACGCGGGCGGAACGATAAAGTTTATGGAAAAGGGCGAATTCGTTCAAAAGGTTAAAAAGCCCCTTTCGCAAAACTCGCAAAGTTCTATAATTTACACGCAGGTGGTTTACTGTAAATCGGATGCAACTATTTTATGCTTTACCAATAAAGGTAACTGCATATCTATTAATTTAGAAGAAGTTGACGAAAGTGAATACCGCAGCGTTGGCGTAAAGCTTTCCACCTTTGCCGAAGAGCTTGAAAGGGGAGAAAAGGCTGTTAAAATTTTAGCCTTAACGCCCGATACGAAAGGCGACTTACTCTTCGTTACGGCGCAGGGTATGGTTAAACGAACGGCTTGTTCAGAATACGCTACGGGCAAAAAATATCAACCTGCAATTAAGCTTAAACAGGGCGACGAATTAATTGCCGTAGAACCTTTCGACGAAGACGAATTTTCAACGCTTTTCTTCGTTACCAAAAATGGTATGTGCCTAAACGCCGAAAAGGACGATATTCCCACCCACGGCAAACTTGCTGGCGGCGTAAAGGGCATGGTTTTAAACGACGGCGATAAAGTACTTTTTGCTTGCCAACACACGGGCGAAGGCGAAGTTATCGTAGTTACCTCTTTAGGCAACTTTAAGCGCGTTATATCTTCCACGGTAGACGTTTTACCTAGAGCGAGAAAGGGCGTTATTATCGCCGATATAAAGGGCAAGGGCGAAATTTTATTTGCCGAATACGTAACTATTCCCTATAAGCTTGCCGTTATCAACGCAGATAAAACGGTTATAGAAATTGAAACGGAAGATATTTTAATTGAAAACAGAG
>JAGAMH010000054.1 GCA_017624815.1 Clostridia bacterium | reverse complement strand
TTCGTGTAATTCTACGTTTTCAAGCAACGTTATAGTCATAAAGTTGTGGCAAACGCTCCACGTAGGGGTAGATACGTGGTATTCGGGAAAGAGAGCCGTATCTGCACAAGTTGCATCTTGACCGTTAACCTTAACGGTTATATCCGTGCCGAACGTACACAAACGAACGGTATCAGGGGTTCCACTACCACTTGAAGCGTAGTACCCAGACGCCGAACCTGTTAAATTGACCGTTGCGGTTACGTCTTTTTCGAGATATACGTAGTAGGTAACGACTGAGCCTTGTAATCCGTTTTTAACTACTATCACGCCGCCGTCTTCAGCAATAGTTAAGCCTTCTTTACCAACGAGGTAAACTTCGCCAACGTCTTCTTTTCCTGCCAAGGTTTGTTCGGTGGGTTCTTCTTTAACGCCCATACCTGAAACTAAAATTACCCTTTTGCTTTCGGTTTTTTGAACGAAATCGAACTTCATAGTGCTCATTTGGAGCTGAGCCTTTCCGCTTATAGGTAAAATAGCAACGGTGTTCCAACCTTCGTTTAATTGAGCTTGTGCAGTTAAGGTAACGTAGCTAAAGTCCATTTGATAGGAGCCTGTAGCCGTAAATGCCTTAGTTTTAGCAGTAGGGGAAATTGTAATAGCTTCTCCGTTTACTTCAGCGTTAAATACGGAAGATAACGCCTTTGCGGGAACTTCTCCCGCGCTGCTTCTTTGGTCGCTTACCAATACGGAAATATTTGCCGTGCCAGCAACTTCGGAATATACGAAGTAGGTTAAAGTTTCGCTTGCGTCAAAGTTGCCTACTTTATATAAATCCACACCTGCATACTCGCCCACGTAATACTTAACTTCTTTGTGAATTTGGAACTTCTTATCGCTAGTGGTGCCGCACACGTAGCCGCTTGCCTTATATTCGTCTGCAGGGTTACCTTCGGGCATTTTATTCATACTTAATTCGCCAGTTCCGATAGCGCAACCGGAATGAGCCGTAACTTTTACTTCGTAGCCGGTAACTTCAGTTACGGGAACGTTTACGGAGTTTTCACCGTAGGTAAAGGTAACCGCTTCGCCGTGCTCGTATTTTTGTTGTACGCAAGCTGCGGTAACGTCTTCTGCGTAGTCGCAAGTTGCACAAACTTCTTCTATAACTAAGCCGTTAGTATTTAAAGTGCCGTAAGACGCGATTTTAGCGTTCGTGGGGCCCGTTTTAACGTTTAACGAAAGTTCGTGTGTGTGGCCTATATTAATTGCCGTATTAACACTTTCTACGCCTTCGTTAGAAATTATGTAAGGTTCAATTACGTAAGTTGCAGAAGTATCGAAAACCGTTTCGGCAACTATCATGCCGTCGGCTTCTACGTTTGCGTAGATGTTTTCACCCAAGATATAATCTTTAGAAGTGCTTTCGCCCGTTTTAACGCTTATGCCTGTATAATAAGTATTGCCTGCGCCAAGCTTTTGGGTTTCGCCGCCGTTTACGGTGATTTTGTAACCTAATTCTTTATAGTTAGCTACGTTATCAACGTTGAAAGAAGTTGCTAAAAGTAAATATTCTTTATTATTAGAATACATACCCATAGTAACGCCTAAAGGGTTAGTTTGGTTTTCTTCTTCGGCAAGGACTTCAAAATCGGTGCTATATATGCCGTTGAAAGATGCGTTAGGGGTTATAAACTGCAACGCTGCTAACGCCGCCAAAGATAAAACTGCAACTGCTGAAAAACAGCTTAATAAAACTTTATTTTTAATTTTCATTTTTCCCTCCAATTTTATAAAGTTTTAATTATTCAATTGCGCCGCGTCTATCGGGGTTTTCAGTTTTGTCCGTCCAAGTAAGTTTAGATGCCGTTTCGATAATTACGCAGTCTACGCAAGGTCCACCCGTTTTTGCACCGTTTACTAAATTGTTAGTTAATACGGTTAAAGTGAGCTTATTTTCGCCCGCTTTAAGGTTTGCCGTGGTAGATACAGTTTTGTCGTAGAATTTCATTTCTTCCATTAAAGAGTTTTCTACGTACATGTTAGAATAGGTAACGTTTTCGCCGTTGAGTTTTACCGCAAAGTTGGTGGGGTCAAGGCTGATATCACCTATTTCAGAGCCGAGTCTTAATACTATGGTTGCCGTGCCTGCTACGTCTGCGTTGAACACAAATTCAAGCGTAAGGTTGCTTGCGTAGGTATAGCCAACGTAATAGCCGTTGCTCCAACCTAAATCCTTTTGTGCTTGAGTGCCGTCGCCGTAAATCATTTCTACGCCGCTTTGGTCGCTAGATACACCTGCGCCTGATACGCCGTCTAAATTGATGTATTCAGCTTCCATAACGTACTTTTGTACGCCGCCCGCGTCGGAAGTTCCGCACGCCGCTACTGCAGCTACGCCCGATAAAAGAGCGCCAGCCAACACTAAACCTAATACTTTTTTGAGTTTCATTTTGTTATTCCTCCATTAATTTATTTTTTTACTTTTGAAACTACAACGTAACCGAGCAAGCTTGCGCCCGCAACGAAGGTTACGCACGTTGCCACGATAAGCCATATTACCCACCAAGGCGTTGAATAGCCCCAAACTACGCCTGCGCCGTAACCGTTCATTGCACAGGAGTTTGCAACGGTGAATAATATATTTTTGGTTGCGCGGCGGATGGACGAAACGTCGGTTGCCGTGCTAATTGAAGTGGGGTTTTTGCCGCCTGATAAGTTAAGGTCGCCGCCCGTTCTAATCATTTGGTCGGTGTCCATATACTTCTTTAAGTTATAGTCGGTAATTACCATACCTTCAAAGCCCCATTGTTCACGCAACAATTCGGTTAAAAGGTTGTAACTTCCGCCCGTCCACGTTACGCCAATACGGTTGAACGAAGACATTATTGCCGACGTTTTGCCTTCTTTTACGCAAATTTCAAAGGGAACGAAGTAATTTTCGCGCATTGCCTGTTCGTTTGCCCAAGTTACTAAGCCCGTTTCGTCGCGCTTGGTTTCCTGTTCGTTTAATACGAAGTGTTTAAGATAAGTATAAATACCTTTAGATTTTGCGCCCTTTATTACTTCCGCCGCAAGTTTACCGGAAAGTAAACCGTCTTCGGAATAATATTCAAAGTTTCTGCCACCAAATTGCGAACGGTGAAGGTTTACCGCAGGTGCATACCAGCCGGCGTAAGGTCTGCCGTCGCCCGCTTCGTTACCGATAACGCCTTCGTTGCCGACCATTTTACCCATTTGATAAGCAAGTTCTACGTTCCAAGTTGCGCCTAAAACGCATTCGCTTGCGTAGAAGCACGTGCCGTATACGGCGTCGTCGCCCATAAATACTGCGTAGCCCATAGGACCGTCGGGGTCGGTGGTTAAAGGTTTATCTATATTTTCTATTGCCAAGGTACGGTAGTTGCCGGTAGAAATTAATTTTACCATTTGGTCAACGGTGAGTTGATTTAAAAGTTTATCCCACAACTCGTCGTTATAATCTTTGCCTATCAAATCGTAAAGCTTAACTTCCGTTTCTTCACGGGTGAGTTCTCTTCCGCTTTGAGTGGGAGCTTGCGAAACGTACCATGGATCGGTTTCTTTGTCGCCGAGTTTATAAGTCAACGAAGATATAAATTCGGGGCTCTTGGTGCGGTTTTCCTTTTCAAACGCGCCTTTTATAACGTTAAAGTTTTCAAAGTTGTTTTTTCTGGATAAGTAATTTTCTTGTGCGATTCCCGAGCTTACGTCGTCGAAAAGGTTGGTTATTGCTTTGCCGGTAGTTTCGTCCGTATCGTAAGTAAATCCACCTTCGGGAACTACGTAAGTGAATTTAATTGCGCTGTCGTCTGCCCAACAATGAGCGTTTTCCGCAATGTAAACGGTGTAAGTGCCGGCTTCTACTTCGTAGCCTTTAAAGCCGTTGCCGTTTGCGTCGTTGTAGTCGTAAGACGCCATATCTCTAACGTCTATTTCCAAGGTAACCTTGCCGCTTCCGCCGTTTTTGGAAAGAAGTTCGGTTTTAGCAAAGTCGCCTAATACCACGTGCGATTTTTCAATTCCGTTTTTGTATTCGGCGGTGTAGTATAGTTGAACTACTTGCTTCCCGTCGTATTTATTACCAACGTTGGTTACGTCTACTTCAAAGGAAAGTTTTCCGTCCTTAGTTAAGGTTGCGCCGCTTGCCACGGAGGGGGTTGCGTTGCTGGTAAACTGGGTATAGCTTTGACCGTATCCAAAGGGATATACTACGTTATCGTTATACCACGTTCCGCCTTCGGTATAGCCTCGGGTTTCGTAATAGCGATAGCCCGTATATATGCCTTCACGATATTCTACGAACCAAGCTTTAATTGCTTTGCCCGATTGGTTGAAGTATTGGTTGCCGTTATCTACGATATTATTGCCAAAGTTATACCAAGTGGGGTCTTTTGTAAAATCTTTAGCAAAAGTATCTACCGTTCTACCCGAGGGGGTAACCGAGCCGTTTAATACTTTACCTAACGCGTTTATGCCTGAAACGCCGGGGTTTCCAAGCCAAAGCGCGCCTTTAACGTTTGCAAAAGCGGGATCGTTTAAAAAGCCGAGTTCCATAGTGGACGCGCTGTTAAACACCACGATTACTTTACTAAAGTTTGCACACGCTTCTTTAAGTAAGTCTTCTTCGTTTTGGTCAAGCTCCAAATAGTGTGAATCTTTACTCTTTGCACCGGGGATTACTTGGCTTGACGACCAGTCTTGATATCCCGTTCCGTTCCAGAACATACTGCGGGGTAAGTCGTAGCCTTCACCGCCGATACGGCTTAAAATTACTATTGCTGCGTCGTTATATTGTTTATAACTGTCTTTAATATCTTGCGTATAAGAAGATATAGGTGTTTCTGCAATGGGGAAGCCGGTGATTATATCGCCCATATCAGGCACTTGAGGTCTTCCGTTGCCCGATTTAGCGTCGTTTTCGTAAAACGCCTTTACGGTAGGGTTGCAGGTAAAGCCCGCTTTTTCCAACGAGGCGCACACGTCTACGTCTACCGCGGCGCTTGAGCCTGCGTTAGAGCCAGAGCCGCCTAAAACTAAATCGTCGGAATTTTTACCAAATACGGTTATCTTCTTTTCGCTTACTAAGGGAAGGGCGTCGTCCTCATTTTTTAAAAGGACGATACCTTCTTCTACTATTAATTGGTTTAATTCGTTTGCCGCTTGTAAGGTAGCCTCTTTATTCTCGTAATCGGCGGAATAATATTGATAATCTGCAGGGTCGCCCTCTTTAAGATATCTTTCGCTACCGCCGATAACGGAACAAATAGTATAATACAAAAAGCTATTTTGCGTTAACACTAAGGTTACTACTAAGCAAAAAACGAATAAACTTGCCATCACTATAGACCAAGTGAAGCACGCCTTTACATTTTTTGCAGGTCTTTTCATTTATTTAGTCCTTCTTTATTTACTTTCTTTGCGCTTTTTTAATGCGAATAACGCACCCACACCCACAACGGCAATTGCTATTGAGCCTACTTCTACGCCCGACGCCACGCAAGAACCGCCGCCCGCAACGTATATAGTTAAGGTAATTTCGTCGCCGATTTTTCCGTCTGCAGTTGCAACGAAGGTTACTTCGTATACGCCTGCCTTGGTGGGAGTACCAGTAATAGAGCCGTCCTCTTTAAGAGTTAAACCTTCGGGAAGTGTGCTGCCTTCTTTTATAGAATAAGTAAGGCTGCCTGCACCCTGTGCGGTATCTATTCTGGTGCTATACGCTTTTCCTACTTCGCCGTTGGGAACTTTTGTAGTTTCGTCAAACTTAACGCCGACGCTTATTGAATATTCTACTTCTACAGCTTCGGTAAATTCGGAAGTTGCCACTACGGTAAATTTATGTTCGGTTACCGTTTGCGTGGGCTTACCGACTACGTAACCGCCTTCGGTTAAAGCTAAACCGTTGGGGAGTGTAGAGCCTTCTTTAAGTTGGAAGCTAACTTTAGTATCACATTCGTAATCTAACTTATCTAAGTAGTTTTGACCGAATCTTCCCAACTTTAATTCTTTCGAGTCTATTTCTATATCGTTTAATACCGACATAGTAAAGGTTATTGTTTTACTGCTTATTCCGTCGGCGAACGCAACTACGCTAAACGAGTAATTTTTGCATTGTTCAACGGGTACGCCTATTATTTTGCCGCCGCTGGTTAAACGCAAGCCCGCAGGTAACGCGCTGCCGTTTTTCAAACCGTAGGTAATGGTGGGTAACTCAGCAATTTCATCTTCGGATAAACCGGGAGCGAAAATTTGCGCCGAAGCAACGGATATTACGTATTCTTTGCCAACGTAAGCCGATTGTAATACGCTGCTTGCCGCCGAATAAACTATTTCAGCTTCGCCCGAGGTTATGTTTAAGGTAAACGTTGCCGAAGACGTATAATCAACGCACGTTGCGTTTACGGTGATTTTGTAGTTTTCTACCATTTCCGTAGGAGTTCCAGTAATAGTTCCGTTGGAATTTAACGTTAAGCCTTCGGGTAAGGGATTGCTATCTTCCGCCAAAGCGTAAGTTACGTCTTCTGCGGTATATTCGGGATAGCGTTCGCTATTAATTTCCGCCGTTGCAACACTTGCTTCGAAGGGGAACATATAAGAACCGGTGGGAAGAATATCGCCGATATACGCTTTGATTTTTGCAGGGATTATAGGACGTTCTGCGCTATTTAATACCATGCTATTTGCGTGCATATATAACAAGCCGTGAGCCATTTCGCGCAATACCGCAACGGTGGTAGGCGTGTTGGGGTTGTATTTAAGCGTTGCATTACCTAAAGCAAGGTTACCGCCTGCACGAATCATTTGGTCTGCGTTGGAAAGGTTGGAGTTATCGCCCATGTAAGAGTCGGTAACTACGCAGCCGTTAAAGCCCCATTCTTCTCTTAAAAGTTCGGTTAAAAGTGCGTAAGAGCCGCCCGTCCATTCGTAGCCTATACGGTTCAATGCGGACATTATACCCGTGGCTTTACCTTCGGTTACGCAAAGTTCAAAGCCTTTAAAATAAATTTCGCGCATGCTTTGTTCGTTTGCCCAAGTTAAAACGCCTATACGGTTGGTTTCCTGTTCGTTTACACCAAAGTGCTTAACGTAGGTGAACATACCCTTGTCGTTTGCACCTTTAACTATTTCCGCCGCCATAACGCCGGTAAAGAAGCCGTCTTCCGAGAAGTATTGACTGTTTCTACCGCCGAAAGGAGTACGGTGAAGGTTTACGCCGGGTGCGTAATAGCCGGGGATTTGGGTATATTCCACGCTGCCGCCCCATAAGCCTTCGTTACCTATTATTCTGCCCTTTGCATAGGCAAGATCAACGTTCCAAGTTGCCGCCAAGGTTACTTGTGCGCCCCAAGACGTGTTGGATACTTCGCCTATAAGTTCTTTATGTTGAGCGTATGCAGATAAGCCGCCTATACCGTCGGTGTTGATTGCTTTGGTAATTCCCAATTCAGGGATATTGATACCAGAGAAGTAAGATCCACGCGTTGCTAACTGTACTAATTGTTCGTAGGTAAGTTGGTCTAAGAAGCTATCCCATAAAGGATCGTCGTAGTCCTTGCGATATAAATCGGAAAGAACTATTCCGTTTTGAGCGCCCGTAGTAGGCATTACTTCGGTATAATAGGGCATGTCTTTATCTGCGTCGGGGGAACGGGTAGAAACTTGATTTGCCACTTCCCATTCCTTTAAACCGTCGATTACCCATTGAGGAGCACTTATCTTAATTTGCTTGGTGGGGAACGTACCCACGAAATCCGCACGGGACATGTATTGTTTTTTAACGTCGTTAATTAAGTAATTGCTTACTTTGTCGAAACGGTTTTTAATGGTTGCGCCCGTTGCTTCCGACGTAGAATATTGAATGTTTTCGTTGATAACGTAGGGAATTGCCGCAACTTCTTCGTGCGAGTTTCTCATAACGCGCAAGGTGTAGTTGCCTGCGTCTAATTCGTAACCGATATAATCGTTGCCGTTTGCGTCGTTCCAGTCGTAAGAAGCCATATCTCTTGCTCTTAAATTTAAGGTGAGAGTTTGACTTTCGCCAGGTTCAAGTAAATCGGTTTTATCAAACGCGCCTAAAACTACGTGCGCCTTTTCAATTCCGCCTTCGGTATAGGGTGCGGTGTAGTAAAGTTGTACTACTTCTTTGCCCGCAACCGAACCGCTGTTGGTTACTTTAACGCTAATTGATACCGTGCTATCTTGCGTTAACGCCGAATTTTCAGCGGGGATTTTTTCTACGACTTCCCAATCGAAGGTCGTGTAGGAAAGTCCAAAGCCGAAAGGCGTTACTACGTGCGCGTCGTACCAGTTATCCCATTCGGTAGTCGTCGTACCGTGGAAAGCCATATCGCCCGATGCGGGGCTGGTGTAAGGTTTGTCGCCTTCTAAATAGCCCCTAGTTTCGTAGTAACGGTAACCAACGTAAATACCTTCTTGGTAAATTACGTAACGGTTTAAATAATCGCTACTTGAAGCGAGGTTAGAATATTCGTTACCGTCTAACACTCCGTTATTGCCCGCACTTTGCCAAGTGGGGTCTAATTTAAAATCTCTGTACCAAGTATCGGTAGTTTTACCAGAAGGATTTACTTTACCGCTTAAAATTCGAGCAAGCGAGGTGGAGTTTCCGCCCCAGAACGCCGCTTTAATATTTTCGTGATATGCGTAATGGTTGGGATCGTCTAAAAAGCCCGTTTCCATTTGAGAGCCGCAAGTTAATACTACCACTACCTTATCGAATCTGTCGCCAACGTATTTTAAAAGGTCGGCTTCGTTTTGGTCGAGCTGTAAATAGTGGTCGTCGCCCGATCTTGCGCCTGGAACAACTTCGGTGCAATCATCCTTCCATGCGCCGTAAGAAGAGCCGTTCCAAAGCATAGTACGAGGCGAGTCGCGGCCTTCGCCTACGCTTCTACTAAAATATACTATAGCCGCATCCGAATAATTTTCGTAAGAAGATTCTACTGCGCTATCGTAATTTGCAATGGGAGTTTCGCCCGTAGCAAGGCCGGGTAAGGTTATATTTGCGTGGGGTAACGACGCTGCGCCGCTACCTGAACGGGATGAATCGCCGTAGAACTTAACGAGTTCGGGGTTGATTTCAAAGCCTTCGTTTACAAACGCAGAACTGCTAAACCCTGCGCGACCGTTGTTTTTACCGAACACGCTTATTTTTGCGCCTTTACCTAAAGGAAGAGCGTTGTCTTCGTTTTTAAGCATTACTAAACCTTCATCGTAAATTTGCGAACGAACGGAATAAGCCGCTTTAGAAAGTTCGGATCTGTTTTGATAGTCGGATAAGAAATAGTTGCCGCCAACGGGTTCTTCTAAACCGCCGTTTCTCGTTTCAGCCAAAGCCGATAACGCCCCACACGAAGCGCATATTATAGCCGAAAGAGCTACGGAAGTTAAACCTAACGATAATCTTTTAAATTTATTAATGTTTTTCATGCCGTTGCCCCCTTAAAAATCGTACTGGAATAAAATTTCCATATTAGAAAGGTTTGCTATGTGGTGTGCGCTAATACCTTCAAATTCGATATAGTTCCAACCTTTTTGCACTTCCATGCTAATAAGATTAAGCTTAACGAATCTTTGACATACCGTCCAACTACCCGTTTCTTGAGTATAGGCGGGGATTAAAGCGTCGTCGTTAGCTTTAACTGCCGTACCGTTTATAGTTATATTGTAATGGTCTTTAAACACTATTTCGCGAACGGAGTTGGGCGTACTGCCGCTATAGGTAGCGTCGGAAGATTTATAGTAAGCTGAAGACGCAGCCGTAAGCATAACGTTTGCCGTTCCTCTACCTTCGGAATAGAAATAATATCTTACCTTATCGCCCGCTAAAGCACCCTTTGCAGCCATGTATGAGCCTTCTTTGCCTATTGCAAAGTTGGTGCTTTTATTTACGTTGTCTAAATAAACTGCGCCGGTTGATTTATAGTTATCTAATTCCTTATCTACGTCTTCGGGTAAAGAGGTAATTTCTATACCTTGCGTCATACCAATACTTACGTCCTGAGCAAAATCAGCCAAGTCTTTACCGGTGAAGGTCGCTTTAATATAAGACACGTTGGGACATCTGTTTTCGTACGCGTAGAAGCGGATAGTGTTCCATCCCTTAACCACCTTCATATCGAATAAAAATGCGTCGTTAAACTTTCCGCAAACGCCCCAAGTACCCGTACTCTGTTTATACGCGTTAGCCTTTGCGTTGGGGTTTATAACGGTGGGCATATCTGCTGCGTTTACGAATATATTGTATTTATTTTTAATATAAGTTTCGTAAACGGCGTTGGGAGTACCTCCTTCGTAGGTTGCGTCCGCCGTTTTATAATAGTCTGCGCTTGCCACACCTGCAGTTATACGGGCGTTGCCAGTAACTTCGGAATAGAAATAGAATATAAACGTTTGTCCGTTACTTAAGTTTGATACGCAGAAGGTTTTGTCTTGCGTGCTAAACTTTAACGTAACGTTTTGCGTGCCCGCTATGTAACCAGTTTCCTTGTATGCGTCGAAGCTTTCGTCGATAATTTCGGGAATAGCGTTCATCTTACTCTTATCGGCAGCGTTTTCTTGAGATTTTGCCGCAGAAACGGTATAACTTACTACTTCTTCTACGGGGATTGCTACTTCTCTGGTAACTTCGCCAAGGGTGTAAGTTGCAATAACCGTGCCGTCGCCTTGGTATTTAGAATAAGTACACAACTTGGTTACTTCCCATTCTTCGCCACTAAGCGCCGCTTTTGCCATAATTTTTAAGCCGTCGATATTAAGGTCGCCACCCTTTGCAATTTTGTTGTTTTCGGGCTGTTCCACTACCGATATGCTTGCCAACTTATCAATAAAGTTCGCGCTTACCGTAACGTTGGTTGCAGGCATAGTAAAGGTGTTGCCGCTAACTTTAATGATATTATCGTCGAGCGACCAACCGTTAAATTCCTTATCTTCGGGTATGGTGGGCGTTAATACTACCGTTTCGCCCGCTTCCGCTTTATTTACGGACGCCGTACCGCCGTTTACGGTTATTACGTAACCTTCTACTACAGAAGTATCGGCAACGACGAGCACGATTTCGTGCTTTTTATCTGCTACGGTTGCAGAAATTACCGTTTCGCCTTCGCTCTTTAAGGTAACTAAACCGCTTTGGTCCACTTCCGCTACGCTCTTGTCGGAGCTTGCGTAAGTTACTTCTGCTTGCACGCCCGAATCTTTAATAACTACAGCGTTAAGTTGTAGCGTTCCAAAAGATACGTCCGTTTGCAAAGTTCCGTTTACGTTAACGTTATCGTATTGCAAAACTATAGATTGAACTTTTGCTTGGGGTGCGGGCGGTTCTACTACGGGAGCGGAACAGCTTGCCAACGCAACGCAAAAGCAAACGGTTGCAATTACGGTAAAGATAGCAATAAACATTGTTTTTAGCTTTCTCATTTTTTCTTTCTCCTTATTTTTTCTTGTAGGGTTTTATTATTCGTTTTGCTGTACAAAACGAATAGGGCTAGCCCTAAAATTTACGTTTTAAAATTGCCCTAAAAAACGGACATAATACTAAATTATAACGTACTCAAATTATATATTTGCTTTTTTCTTTTGTCAATGGGGGTTTTAAAAATAATCGGGCGAGTGACCTAACTCGTCAAAAAAGCGACCCAAACTGAAAAATTTTCGATAATTTTAGCCCAAAAAATGCGTATTATAGAAAAATTTGGCTACCGCGCAACGTTTTATATATTAATTTTTTATATATTAATTAATGAATACGCACGCGCGTGTATAGACTTAACTTTACTGCACCATTTTTTAAGCACGAAAAAAGGAAGGACTAAAATCCTTCCTTAACTTTAGTTTATATTGTAATACGCAACTTAGCTAATTAAAGCCAACATTGAACCAACGGTTGCCAAAATAATTATATTAAGCACCAACGAAATTATGGAAATAACTAAACCTGCAACGGCAATACCTCTGCCTTTCTTTTTACCGTATGAAGTCGCCGACATTCCAATGCCTGAGAATACGACGCCCAAAACGGGAATTATACAGTAGAAGCTTATAAACAAGCTTACAAGCGACATAATAAAACCAACTACAGCAGCTACGCTTGTACTCTTTTGCGCTTGAGCTACGCCACAACCACAATGAGGGCAAACTACTGCATTTTCGTTAATTTCTTTACCACAAACTTTACAAAACATATTACTCTCCTTTGTTTTTTATAATATTATACATCACTTTATGATGTTAGTCAATAAATTTACATCAGTTTGTGATAAATTTTTTATATGGATATTGCAAAAGAGATAGGCAAAAACTTAAAACAGGCGCGAAAAGATAGCGGTTACACTCAAAAACAGGTAGCCGAAATTTTTCATATGACGCAACAACAGTATAGCCGCTTTGAAAACGGTGTTTTTGAGCTTAATTATTTGCAGATTAAAGAGTTATGTAAACTTTTTAACGTAACCCCCAACGATTTATTCGATTTTAAATATTAAAAATTGGCTCACGTGAACGCTTAGGCTTTTTCGCTCTTACACTTCTCAACGAAAAAAGGAAGGACTAAAATCCTTCCTTTACTCACCCGTAATCCTACCTGTCTGTGCGGTTCTCCGATACCCGCAAGCGGGGCCCTCGGATAGTTTCGCCTTTGGCTCACGCTAACGATTAGGCTTTTTCACTCTTACACTTCATAACGAAAAAAGGAAGGACTGAAATCCTTCCTTTTTTCGTGGCGCACCATAAGCGGCTCGAACGCCTAACCTTTGGTTCCGTAGACCAACGCTCTATCCAATTGAGCTAATGGTGCGTGTTCTTAAATTAGCCATATTATTATAGTAAATTAATTTTGCTTTGTCAAACACTTTTAAAAGCAATATATAATTTTTATTAAAAAAATAATTAAAAGAGTAATTGTGGATAACTTTTTACAAATTTATTCGCATAAAGCCTTAAAACTTGTCGTTTTTTATGCAAAAAAGGTTGTTTTTGGCGCATTTGTGGATAACTTTTTTATTCCTTTATTCATTAAACACTTGTTTGTTGATAACTTTTTGTGGAAAACTGTTGATAATTTTTGCTCTTTTTAACGAAAATGTGTATTAAACGATAAGTTATCCACAGTTATACACACTTTTTAACCTTACAATTTTTTTGCAAACACTTTTTATACGTAAAATATACATAAGGCGGACAACTTATTGCCCGCCTTAAAATTTTATATCGTTAATACCAACACACTCCGCTTGTATTTAGCGTTGAAGTAATAGTACTTGCCGCAGCTATAGTTGCAGAACTACTGCCCAAATATACTGCAAACGCCGTAAGCGAACAAGGCATTTTTACCGTTACTACACTTTCACCGCTCACGGTTACCGTAATATAGCCACCGTTTGAAAGTGAAAGGGAAGATTTAGTCGTTCTGCCCGTAGCGTTACCGTTAGTCGTTTCGCTAGTCATTCCGCCCGACGACATTATTGCAAGCACCCTACCGCCCGTGTGTGAATAACCGCCGTCGGAATCGATTGCCGCGTTGCCGTTGGAGTTGCATATAACGACGGTATTTCCGCCCGAAAAAGCAATAGCGCCTTTGCTTGTGGTACTGTTTGAATCTAACCCGTCGCCCGTGGCGTAAACGTACACTTCGCCACCAGATATAGTTATTGCCGCCCCCGTAGTCGAGGTTGCGTTAAAGCCATCGTCGGAAGATACTGCGCTAACATTACCGCCCATAACGGTGATAAACGCACCTTCTAATCCTTCGTATGCATTAATTACGCAAACCGTGCCGTTAGTTACTAAAAGCGTTCCGTCGGCGTGTAAGCCGTCGTCGTTACTATATGCGGTAACCGTTCCGCCGTTTACGGTTACGTTACCTAAGGGTGTTGCGCCATTTTCCAAGGCTACGTCGTTATTGGCGTGAACAGCGTCGTCGTACGCCCTAATATTTATATTGCCTGCGTTTACGGTAATTTCGTTAGCGGCTTTTATCCCTTTTGTAGAATACGTTCCCTTATCAGAATTACCTTCTTGCATACCTCCCATACCTCCCGTTGACGCGGTAGTATAGTTCGTCCAACTAAGCGATAGCGTTCCCGAACGGTAACTTAGCGCAACCGTATCGTAGCTGGAATTAATCGTTTTATATTCCGTGCAAGCGTAGTAGGAAGAATCTTGCCCCTGCGTTTGAGAGCTTGAGTACATATAAACCGCCAACTTGGAATATTCACTCTTTTTTGCAAAAGTGTAGTAATAATAAGTACTGTTTTGACCGGGACGTCCGCCCGAAGAACTTACCGTTTTGTAAGAATCGCTTACGTTTACCCATAAATAATCTTCGTCGTTATTGTAATACTTAACCGAATATTTATAAGCCGTACTGCTATATCTCAAATAGTAAGTACTTTCTGAAGTGGCGGTAACCTCTTCCGAGTATTGCGAATATTTATCAGTATATATATTTAATGCGGTAGTATCACCTTCTATTAAAACGTTATACGCTGCGTCTATCCCGTCGCAAGCGGCATATAAATTATGCGTTCCGCCCGCTATATATACCGTTCCTTTTTGATTTAGCGTGGTTTCGTTTACGTGGCTATTCGTCGTTTTTATGCAGTCGCCTTGCGTTGCAATAAGCGTAGTGGCTGCATTGGTTATTTCCACGCCGTCGTTGCCCTTTAACGCATTGTCTTTGCACGTTACGTTAAGGGTTAAATTTTTAACTTGCAAGTCGTCTTTAGTGTGAACGCCGTTGTTGTTATCCGAGTTTAAAGCTAAACTGCCCTTACCGCAAATTTCTAAATCGACAAGTGAATATATAGCCGCTGAATAGAGCGTTTCGGCGGTTGTATCTATCGCCGAACGCGTATCGTAAATATAATTTTGCGTGCCGTTTTTTGCCGTTAAAGATACTTCATCCCCACTTAAAACGGTAATGGGATTAACCGCGCTTGAAGTGAGCGTAAAGCCCGTTAGCTCTAAATCGAACTTATAATTTTCACCGACGTCAATAACTATATTACCGTCTAACGACCCTGATATTGCGTAAACGGACTGTTCGGAAATTTCTATAAAGGTAAGCACGCCGTTTTGATAGGTATAGGCGTTTTGCGTGCCAGAAACGTACGTTAAGGTAAAGGGTAAATTTTCTTCTATACTTTTTGCAAACGCCACTTCTATTTCGTAGCTATAAGTTATATTTTCAAGTATATAACTATTTGAAGGAGCTATACTTTCGCCGTTTACCGTTATGCTTTCAACTGCGTATCCGCTATTCGGCAAAAACACTAGGGTTAAATTTTGCCCGTAGTTTACGTCTATTTTTCCACTTTTATTCGCCGTTCCGTTTTCGCCAACCGTAACCGTTACGCTAAGTTGTTCTACCGCAATATAAACTTCGCTGGCAACTGGCGCAAACTGGCTATCGTAAGGCGTAAAAGTTATTGCGTAATTTCCGCTTTCGGTTACTACTTGGCTTGAATTTGTCCACGAAAACTCGCCTTCTACCGTTGATTGACCGCCTAAAAGGGGAATTTGAGAAAGCGTTTGTCCCACGTAAACGCCGCCTTCTATCGTGGGTGCTTGCATTACGTTACACCGCAAGTATTGCCTTGTGAACGAGCATTTGCAAGTATAGGTTGCATACCCCGTACTCTCGTTGTAGTCCGTTTCTATTAAGGTGTGTTTTTCTTCACCGTATTTTAAATGCTCATACCCTTCGTCTACGCACGCATACCAATGAGTATCGCCGTTTTCATGCGTGAGATCGCTTGCGTACTCGTGCATAAGCTTTGGCGAGGTTTGCTCCGTTTTTTGATAACTGCACACCGAACAAGTATAGGTTAAATAGCCTTCCGATTCGTACGTTGCAAAAGTTTCTACGCCGCCGTCGAAAACGTGGTCTTCAACGTCCGTTTTTTCGGATAAATGCACGCACGTTGCGTTGTGCCAATGCTGAGAATCGTTATGCGACCACTTGGTTGAATAAGAGTGTATATGCTCGGTAACCGCGCACGCGGTTAAGGCGCAAGCCGCCACAGTTAAGGCAAGTGATAACGTTAAAGTTAATTTTTTAATTGTCATAACGGTTTTCCTGTTTTTAATTACTTTTCTATATAATAATAAAAACGCCCGTTTTATTGCAAAAAAATAAAACGGAGAAAATTTTCTCCGTTTTTTTCGTTATGATTAGTATTAAAGGCGCGGGCCTTGGTCTTGCCTATCGTCGTGCTTGCCGTCGTCAATCGGGCCGCCGTTAGGTGGAATATTCAACTTTTCACTCGATAATACTTCGCCCGTTTTGCAATCGACTTCGCATTTATATACCGAAGAATCTTCAAGCGTTACAGTTACCGAATATACTATACCTATCCCCACGATTTTAGAAGGTAAAACGGCTATGCGGAAATCTTTAACCTCGCTTACGCTAAGGTGTTCCTTTATTGCGCTTAATACTTGCTCGGGCGTTACGTTCATATTTACCGAGCCTGATATAAGTTCGTCGTTGGGGGCGTTTCCGCCGTTGGGTTTAGAAGAATATATAAGGTTTAATTCCTTTATAGACATTTTTGAAAGGTCGATAATATCGTCTTGGTTCAACTCTTCCATAGAATCTATCATTTTGTCTACTAAATGCATTTTACCAACTGATATTCCGCGTTCTTTTGCCCTGCGCTTTAAGTCTTCGTTTACCTTAACGCCTTGAGCTATGATAGAGCACTTCATATCTTTTTTGCCGAAAACTTCGTTTACCTCTTCGGTGATATGCGAAAGCATATTTTGGGTGTTGTTGGGGTCGTTCGTATCAACGCTTATAAGCATTGAATTGTTCTCTTCGCTTAAATATCCGTTAAAATACATAGAGCCGACTATTGCGTTTAGACCAGTAATCATACCAACGCCGTCTAATTCCAAACCTTCTAAAATAACTTGCGCGTCGGTATTTATCGCCTCGGCGGAAAGTATGCGGTTATCTTCGTCTAAGCTAAGTTCTATACTGGGGTTAACGTCTAAATAAACGAGCGTTTCCGTTTGGGCTACAACTTGCGATTTGGGCGCAATATATCCCACGATTAACCCGCCTATAAACATTACCGAACACGCCGCAACCGACGCAACTGCCTTTAACCATTTTACGGGCGATTTGTTATTTTTAGTTTGAATTGCAGGATATTGAATTTGATTTTCGCATTCTTTTTGAATTTTACTTTTTAAATCGGGCGTTTCTTCTTTAAAAGCGTTTACAATTTCTTTTTTCAAATTTCCCTTCACTTATTTCTCCTCCTTTACGATTAATTGCAACTTTTTAATAGCCCTGTTATATTTTGATAAAACCGTTGATAAAGGCTTGTTTAAAAGGTTGGCAATTTCCCTATGCTTAAAACCAGAAACGACGTGAAGCGCAATAATTTCGCGTTCCTCTTCGCTTAGCGTCCGTAAAAGATGCGTTAAAAAAGCGTTATTTATAATACCCCTTTCGAAATTTGAATTATCCGACATGTTTTCAAAACTTTCGTCTAAGTTCACCGTGCGAGATTTTAATTTGTAATGTCTTCTTATAAGGTTAAGCTCTATGGTTATTATCCATGCCATAGGCTTACCCTTGGATTGATATTGTTTTGCGTATTTGTATATTTGCACGAAAGTATCTTGCGTAATATCTTCGGCGTCAATCTTGTTGCCCGTTTTGGATAAAGCGTAGGAAAATACGTCCGTTTTAATAACGTCGTACAACTCGCCCATAGCCGAAACGTTTCCTTGCGCTATTTTATTTATTAGCCTATCTATTTGGGAGTTTTTGCTTTGCTTTTCCTCCGTTGTAAGAGCAACTATTACAAACAACGCCTTATTGAGCCTCTCTTTCGTTTTTGCGGGCAAAATTTAAAATTGCCCCGTTAATATGCTTTAATTAATTGAATTTTTCGGGAACGGTTAACGAATCTATTTTAGTTGCGAACGAATCTTGCGTAACGCTGCTATTACCAGAAACGGTAACTAAATTGTTATAAACTCCGTTTGTAAAATCGCCCGTCGTTAACAGCACGCCAAGCGCCGTTTGCATTCTGCCGATAAATCCGTAAGTTCCCTTAACGCCTAAAATTGTTCCCGAACAAGCGTTGCCCGTTACTATAACCGCGTAGTTAAAATCAACCTGACCGATTAAGCCTGCAGCGTAACCTTTAGTGCCCGTAACCGCAACGTTTGCCGTTGAATAGCACGCATTAACGGTAACCGACATATCTTCGTATTTATATTCGGTATTATCTATTTGACCTACTATTCCGCCTGCAACCGAAGATTTACTTGCGGTGTTTACGCCCACTAAATCGCCCGTGGCAAAACAGTCTTCTATTATGCCGCATTCAATATTTCCTACTATTCCGCCAAGCTGTATTTTTGCGCCCGTGGTTATAGTGGCGGTAATATTTGCTGTTGATTTATTGCCCTTTACCTTTCCGTTAGAAGAAACGTAGCCTGCAACGCCGCCCGCTCTTATATATCCGTCGGAAGTAGTTACGTTAACGTCGCCGCTTACCGAGCAGTCGGCAATTTTATCGTTACTTTTACCAGCAACGCCGCCAACTCTTACCCTTGCACTTGCCGTTTGGGGAACAATATCGTAATCGACGTTTAAAGTAACGTTTTCAATATTTCCCTTGTTAGCGCCAACTAAACCTGCGTGAATAGTTAAATCGGTTACGTCGCCGTTTTGAGAAAGAAGGGTTGCGTAACTTGAATTTTGCACGGTAGTTTGACTTACGTTTATGGTTAAAGCATTAACTTTAAGTCTTTTAATATCGCCCTTTAAAACGCCGAACATACCTATCATATAGTCGATGGATGTATCGTCTACTTCTAAAATATCCGATTCTACCACAACGTTTGTCAACGTGAAATTGCTACCGTCGAACACGCCCGTAAAGGGAGCTTGCGAAGTACCTATCGCCTTCCAAGGCTTGGTAAGCGTTATGTCGTTCATAAGTTTATAAGAGCCGTTTAAGTTGTTTGACATTGCAAAAAGGTCGTCTTCCGTTCTAATTTCCACAACCGCGCCCACGGGGGGAGGATTAGAGCCGCCACCGCCCGTGCCGCCACCACCCGTATTTCCGGGATTGCCGCTAGGCGTTTCCATGGGAGTACAAGCGGCAAAAAGCGTTAAAGCCGCCGCAAAGCTTAAAATAATCATTAATAATTTTTTCATATTGCACCGCCGAATAACAAATTATAATTCGCTGCCTTGGAAGTCCGTTCTTTGAACTTGAACTTCTAAATTGCCGTTGAGAATGCGGAGCTCGTCCACCATTTCTTTTTCTTTAGAAACGTCCTTTAAAACGACGTGATAGTCTACGCGGAACAAGCTGCCCATATTAACCGTTTTAACCTTAATTAAATCGTACTTTTCGGTGTATTTATTAAATACGTCGTTAAATATAGTAGTATAATCTAAGCTTTCGGGAATGGTTATACGAACTTTTTTATCCTTTAAATCTGGTTTTTTATCCCAAAACTTTATGTATTCAAAGGCGATTAAGAACGCGCCCGCCGCAATCATGAATATTGAAGCGTAAGCCAAGTAGCCCATACCGAAGGCAAGTCCGCCCGCCATAGAAATAAAGATGATGCAAATTTCTTTTGCAGTTCCGGGAGCTGAACGGAAACGAACGAGAGAGAACGCCCCCGCAATAGCAACGCCTGCGCCAATATTGCCGTTTACTAATATTATTACTAAGGCAACTACCATGGGTAGTAACGCCGTTGCAAGCAAAAAGCTTTTGGTCGATTTGGTTTTTACAAAACATAAGGTTGCAAAAACTACGCCTACTGCAAGTGCTACGCCCAAGCAAATAAAAATATCTGCGGGTGTAATTCCGTCTGAGAATATAGTGCTAAAAATCATACTGCTTTTACCTCCGTAGCCGTATTCTTATGATTATCATTTTCGGATATACCTAAAATTTCCATTTTGTAAGCCGTGCCGTATTTGGAAAAGGACGTTTTATAAATGCCGTTATCGTTTAACAGCTTAACGAGCCACATAGGATAAGCGCCCGCCGTTTTTATTTCCATCATAACTTCGCCTTCGGGCAAAATTAACTTTCCGTCTAACCCCGAACATAAACTTAGGCGTTCGGTGCGGTAGCGGATATTTCTATCGAACGTTACGCGCAAATCGCTGTTTTTATCTATGTGTGCCGTTCTATCGTACAATAAAAGCATTGCGGGCTTTAAATTTTTATAAAAACGGCAAAAGTAAACTATTTCCCGTTCTATTTGTCCCTTATCGCCGCCTACCCCCATTCGTATTAAAGGAGCAAGCTCTTTTTCCTTTATTTTAATACGCCGTTTATAAACTATTTTGTTTAGCTTTTTTTTCAGCTCTAAAAAAACTTTAGTTTCGGGCGTTGCCAAACCGTAGCTGCGCGCCCTTATTTTTTCTTTATACGCAGGTTTTTCTATGGAATTTCTTATAAGTAGCCACGTATCGGTATCGTAATACAAGCTTTGTATGGTAGTTTCGCCGTATTCGTCTACGTATAAATATTTGTCAATTTCCCTTAATACTATTGCGTATTGTTCGGGAGTTAACCTATACTTAATTTCGTGCCGTTTAAACACGAATTTATTAATTTTCATCTTCCTTTTACCCTATTTAACCAAACTATTAATTTAAAGATGCTTAAATTATACTACATATCAACCAGCTTTTCAATAGGCTATTTGCAATTTTTATTATAATTTATACTAAATTAAAATAAAGTTTACGCCACCACGGCAAGATTATTATTTTTAACCGTGTAAGAATCCGTGGTAAAACTTTCGCCGTTCCTTAATACGTTAAAGCTTATCGTAGAATTAACCCTTAACGATAAAATATAGTCGCCTATATCAAAATGGCGATAAATTTTGTAAGAATTGCCGTCTATTATCATTTCGGTAATAATATCGTCAACTTTTAGCCCCATACCGTAAGCGAGGCTTAAAAGGGTAACTTCGGTTATTTTTGCTTGGCTTTCTATTTTGCCGTAACCTTTATTGGAATCGTATACGTATTTGGAATTTTCCGAAGTAACGGTTATTCCCAAAGTGATTTTATAAACGCCGTTCGTCGAATCGTTTGCGTCGTTGTGATAGTAATAAATATTGTCGGCAACCGCCTTAACTATTTGAACGGGGATTGCATAGTTTATATTTTGGTCGGTTACGTTGCCCGCGTTGGCTATACCTATAAGCTCGCCGTTTGCGTTAAAAAGCCCTCCGCCCGAATTTCCGTGATATAAAGCGGTGTCTATTCTAAGCGAACGATAATTGCGGGAAGTGCCGTCTACCGCCAAAGTTATGTATTCATTATCAACGCTTATTATGCCTTGCGTTGCGCTTATGCCTTCGCCGTTGGGGTTGCCTATTGCAATAGCCTTTTGTCCAACGTAATATTCTTCGGCAAAGGTAATAGCTTTAACGTTGGGGTTAATTTTTAAAACGTCTTGGGTGTTCGCCTTAATAATAGCCAAATCGTATTCCGCCGCGCCGCCAACGTATTGACAAGATATTGCGTAATCGCCGTAATCGTAACTAATGCTGCCGTCGTCGTTTTGGTTTTTAGAAGGATAGCCTTCGCTGCCGTATAAAAAACAATTTATCTTTTCGGAAATTTTATTATCAACGGATTCTTCGTTGTATACGACGTGGTAGTTGGTTATAAAGTAAGTATAATCGGAAGCAATTTTATAAACTACGCAAGCGCCCGTAAATACGGCGGGAACGTTATCTTCCTTTTTTCCCTCGGTAGTATCGTCTACTTCTTCAAACTCCGCATACACCTTAGCCGTAGATAGCAAACACTCGTTAATCGGGGTATATTCGGGGGCATTTTGATTATTTTCAAGCGATAAATACTTATTTAAAAACTCTTCGTAAGTTAAATTTTCGCCGTAAATTTGCTTGTAAGTTTCGTATAAATCAAGCGCCGTTATATCAGAGCCGTCTTTGCCGTTGGTTATTTCAAAGGTTGTAGTTTGACCGTTGGTAAAATACACAGTATAAGTATCTACCAAACCGATTGAAAGGGTTTTTTCAATCTTTTCAATACTAACGGGAGTTTGCCCTGCCGTTTCGTTATCCGTTTCTCCGCCGTTCGTTTGCGTATCGTCGTTTACGCTAAAAGTAGACGTAGTTCCATCGGAATAATAAACGACGTAAACTTCTACCCCGTTTTGCGAGGACGTTTTGGATATAGATACGATTTGCTTAGCTGCTGAAGGCGAAGAAGTGGACACTTGCAAAAGCTCGCACCCAGACACGCATAAAGCCAACGCAACGCACGCCACGGTTGTAAATATGGAATAAATTACTTTTTTTAATTTCATTGAGTCCCCCGAAAACCTTTCTCTATTATATAATAAAATAATAAACTTTTTTATTGCATTATTGGGCAAGTTATTTATTACCCGTATATTATATCATAAACGCGGTATATTTGCAATAGAAAAATAAAATCCCCCGCAACCATTTTAGTTGAAGGGGCTTTTTGCTTATTTTTTAGTTATTTTCGCTATATATGCGGGGTAATTTACTGTTTATCTATCTTTTTGCCGTAAAGTGATGAAACGTCGTTTGCAAATTTTTGCATATTTTCGCAAGATTTTAAGGGCACGGTTTCTTCGTATTCGTCTAACTTTTTAACTTGCTCACGCGAAAGGCGGGTGGGTATTTCAATTTCTACCGTAGCGTATAAGTTACCCGTGCCGTTTACCGTTTTAACGCCCTTACCCCTTAAACAGAAACGAGTTCCGCTTACCGTGCCTGCAGGAACGGTGTATTCTATAGTATCGTCTATGCCGGGGACTAAAATTTTTCCGCCGCAAACGGCAGTTTTATAAGAGATGGGAACGGTTACGTATAAATCCCTATCTTCACGGTGTAAAAGCTTGTGGGGTTCTATTCTAAAATAAACGTACAAGTCGCCACTCTCTCCACCGTTTGGAGCTGCCTGCCCGTAGCCGCGTTTTCTTAAACTGCTATCTTTATCAACGCCTGCGGGAATGTTTATGGTGAAGCGCGTTTCCTTTCTTAGCGAGCCTTTACCCTTACAATCGGGGCATTTTTCTGTAATTTTTTTACCCGTGCCCGAACAGTCGGGGCAAGCGCCAACCTGAATAGTTCTGCCGAAAATGGTGTCTTGTTGGTATTTAACTCTGCCCGAGCCACCGCAACGGGAGCACTTTGAATAAGCCGTACCGTTTTTTGCGCCCGTGCCCGAACAAGCTTTGCAAGGTTCGTTTCTAAAATAGCTAATTTCGCGAGTGCAACCTTTTATTGCGTCTAAAAAGGAAAGACGAACCGTTTGTTCGATATCCGCTCCCCTTTGTTGCGTTTGTCTTGCACCACCGCCGAATCCGCCGCCGAACATAGAGCTTATAATATCTTCAAATCCGCCCATGCCGCCACCGCCGAATCCGCTGAACGGGTTGCCGCCCATACCGCCGAATCCGCCGCTCATTCCGGGGTGTTCTAACTCGTAGTCGTACTGTTTGCGCTTACCCTCGTCGGAGAGCACCGCATTAGCTTCGTTTATCTCTTTAAATTTTTCCGCTGCCGCAGCGTCGCCGGGGTGAAAGTCGGGGTGATATTGCTTTGCGAGTTTGCGGTAAGCCGATTTAATTTCGTCTTGACTTGCCGTTTTTGAAACGCCTAAAATATCGTAATAATTTTTCTTATCTGCCATAATTTACCTTGTAAGACGATTAATTGATGGGCATATATGCCTTAATTACGCAAAAAAATTATCGCCTTTTTAACTGCTTTGCAGCACACGGAAACCGTGTGCTGCGCTGCTAAATATTTTTAAGGAGGTATGAAAGTGTACTCTTAGTGTTGTCTAAATTCGGTATCGCCGTCGCCTGCGCCAGCACCGCCGTTGTCGCCGTTTCCGCCGTTGGGGTTACCGTTTTGATATATCTTTGCAATTACGGGTTGAATATCTTTGCTCAATTCTTCGATAGCGTTTTTAATTCTATCGTTATCGTTAGATTCAAGCGCAGATTTAGCCTTTGCAACTGCGTCTTCAACTACCTTTTTATCTTCTTCAGAAAGCTTGTCGCCCGCTTCTTTAACGGTTTTTTCAAGGCTGTCTATCATGCCTTCTAAGTTGTTTTTATTATCAACCGCTTCCTTGCGCTTTTTATCTTCTTCTGCGTATTTTTCAGCGTCTTTAACTGCTTTATCAATATCTTCTTCAGAAAGGTTGGTAGATGCGGTAATGGTAATGTTAGTACTCTTGCCCGTACCTAAATCTTTAGCCGTTACGTTTACGATACCGTTTGCGTCTACGTCGAAGGTAACTTCGATTTGAGGAACGCCTCTGGGTGCGGGGGGAATATCGGTAAGCATAAATTTACCTAACGATTTATTGTCTCTTGCAAACTTTCTTTCGCCCTGCAATACGTTGATTTCAACGCCGGGTTGGTTATCTGCCGCCGTAGAGAATACTTGGCTCTTTTTAACGGGAATGGTGGTATTTCTTTCAATTAAGGGGGTGGAAACACCGCCTAAAGTTTCTATGCCGAGGGTTAAGGGCATTACGTCTAAAAGTAATACGTCTTTAACTTCGCCGGATAATACGCCGCCTTGAATAGCTGCGCCGATTGCAACGCATTCGTCGGGGTTGATTCCCTTGAAAGGTTCTTTGCCCGTTACTTGCTTAACCTTTTCAACTACTGCGGGGATACGGGTTGAGCCGCCTACTAAAATAACCTTACTGATATCGCTATAAGAAAGACCTGCGTCTTGCATTGCCTTTTTCATAGGTTCTACAGTTCTGTCTACGAGGTCGGAAGTGAGTGAATCGAACTTAGCCTTGGAAAGGTCGATATCAAGGTGTTGGGGAGCGCCGTCTACAATGGTAATGAAGGGAAGGTTGACGTTGGTGCTGTTCATACCGGAAAGTTCGATTTTAGCCTTTTCTGCCGCTTCCTTAAGTCTTTGCATTGCCATTTTGTCTTTGGAAAGGTCTACGCCCGTTTCCTTTTTAAAGGTGTCTACAAGGTAGTTAATAACCTTTTCGTCGAAGTCGTCGCCGCCTAAACGGGTATCGCCGTTGGTTGCTAAAACTTCGAATACGCCGTCGCCGATTTCCAAAATAGATACGTCGAACGTGCCGCCGCCAAGGTCGTAAATCATAACCTTTTGACTGCCTTCCGTTTTATCCAAACCGTAAGCTAAAGCCGCTGCGGTGGGTTCGTTTATAATACGAAGAACGTTTAAACCTGCAATTTTGCCTGCGTCTTTAGTTGCTTGACGTTGGCTATCGTTAAAGTATGCGGGGCAAGTGATAACCGCGTCGGTAATTTTGCAACCGAGGTAGCTTTCAGCATCCGCTTTAAGTTTAGCAAGTACCATTGCGGAAATTTCTTGGGGAGAATATCCCTTTTCGATATTCACCTTATAAGATTCGCCCATGTGGCGCTTTATGGATATAACCGTTTTGTCGGGCTGAGCAACCGCTAAACGCTTTGCCGCTTGGCCTACGATTCTTGATCCGTCGTTTTTAAAAGATACTACCGAGGGGGTAGTTCTGTTGCCTTCGCTGTTGGTAATAACTACGGGTTCGCCGCCTTCCATAACGGCTACGCACGAGTTGGTCGTTCCTAAGTCTATTCCTATTACTTTTCCCATAATTTTAATTCTCCTTGTTATTCTATGGTAACGATTACTTGAGCAAAGCGGATAACCTTATCGCCTTGTCGGTAACCTTTTTTTAATATTTGCTTAATTTGGTTGGGTTGTTCGCCTTCGCCGCAAGGCATATTCATAATAGCTTCTGCAACGTTTTCGTCGAACGCGTCGCCTATATTCAAAGGTATTTCTTCAATTCCCATAGACGACAATATGTTGTTAAAATTTTTAATTATTTTATCTATGCCCGCTTTGGTTTTTTCGTCGGATGCGCCGTCGTATGCGTAACCGAACGTGTCGGCAACGGGTAAAAGCTTTAACACCGCTTCTGCCTTGCCTTCTGCAAAGGCTTGGGATACCGCCGCGTTGTTGCGTTTGCGGTAGTTATCGTACTCGGCGGAAACGGAATACCACTTGCGTTTGTAATCTTCGGTAAGGGCATTTGCCTTTTCTAACTCTTCGGAAAGTTTTTCCTTTTTAGAAGGCTTTTTACTTTCCTTTTTTTCTTCCTTTTTAGGTTGTGTTTCGGGGACTTTTAATTCGTCCTCTTCGTTGTGTTTTAATTCTTCGTTCATTTTTTTATCTCGCAAATTTTACTTACAGTTATTATATAAAGCAAAAAAATTGCGTTTAAACACTTTAGTCACACTTTTTTATTAATTTTATTAAAAAAATAAGGCTAAGCAATTTTCGCCTAACCTTATTATTAATATTAACGTAATTGTTTTAGCAGTTTAACCGCCTCTTCTTCGCCCTGTTCCGCCGCTTTATTAAGCCAACTTATAGCTTGTTCCCTTTCGCCGTCTTCCAAGCAATATTTAGCTAAATTTACCTGAGCTTGGGGTAAGCCTGCGTTTGCATAGGCGTATTCGGTGGGGTAGGCAAATACTATTTCAGTTGCCTTTTGCATTAATACCGCCGTTTGAACTTCTTTAAGCGAATACATTTTTTTAACTTGATCTACACTTAATTTTTTACTGTTTGCAAGGGCGGAATAGTATTCGTTTAGCTCGTCGATAGTAACTTCTATATCAAGCTCGCTAGCAATTAAGCTTAATACCGTTTTTACCTTTAAGTCGTTTAAAACTTCTTCTTGGAGCTGCAACTTATATTCTTCGACATTGCTAAGCCCGATAAGTCCTAAAAAGTACTCTACGGATACGCCGTAAGTTGCCGCCGCTTCATCCAACTGAGCCAAACGTTCGGCAATTGCCTTTTCCACCACTTCGCCTTCAACTTGCACGGGGTTGAGTTTTAAAAGTTCGGCGTAAACGTCCTTTTGCCATTTTTCGTAGTTGGCAACGACCTTTTCGTTTAACAGTTCGCTATGCGTGCATTTAATTAAATCGTTACAAGTTTTAACGTTTTCGATATTGAGCGCTTGAACGGTTTTATCGTTGAAAACGAGTTCTTGCTTTTGAAAAATTTTATTGAGCGTAACCTTAAAGTTTGCCTCTTTGCCTGCCAAATCGGCAACGTAATCTTGGGGGAAGGTTACGGTTATTACTCGCGTTTCGCCCACGTTCATTCCAATAAGCTGTTCTTCAAATCCCTTTATGAACATGCCCGAACCTATATGCAAGTCGTACCCTTGCGCCTTTCCGCCGTCGAACTCTACGCCGTTTACACTACCGATAAAGTCGATATTAGCTTTATCGCCGTTTTTAAGCGGTCTGCCGTTTACTTCTTCGTATTTTATTAAAGATTGCATTTTGCCTTCAACGCGAGCGTAAATTTCTTCGTCACTAACCGTTGATTGCGCCATTAAAACCTTAATGCGTTTATAGTTTAACTCTTGCATAAAATCACCTTGTTTTTTTAATAATTAAGCCATATTAGCCGCTCAATTCAATTAAAACCTTATTTGCATATTGCCGTCTTCGTAATCAGACTTATGCTTTTCGGCGTACACGGCAACGGGGTCGGATATGCCTTTACCTTTTATGGGTTTGCCCTTAGTTACTATGTTCTCAATTAAAATATCTTCCGTTTCAATTTCTAT
>JAGAMH010000053.1 GCA_017624815.1 Clostridia bacterium | reverse complement strand
CCGTACCAGAAAACCAAAGCAACGTTTACAACGTGGTTAGCGTTCGCATACCCATTATTGCAGCTGGCGTTATTTTGCTTGGCACAATAGCTTTTGCAATAACGTTACCATTTAAAAGAAAGAGCTAAAAAATTAACCGCCTGCGGAGAATTCCGCAGGCGGTTTTAATTTAAAATATAGTTTTAATTAATCTAATTCAAACGCGCCGGTATAAAGCTGATAATATTTGCCTTTTTGCTCTAAAAGCTGTTCGTGATCGCCACGTTCTATAATTTCGCCCTTTTCCAAAACCATTATGGCGTTGCTATCACGTACGGTTGAAAGTCGGTGCGCTATTACGAATACCGTTCTGCCTTCCATCAATTTATCCATACCCTTTTCTATAAGCTTTTCGGTACGGGTATCTATGGAAGAGGTAGCTTCGTCTAAAATTAATACGGGGCATTTAGAAACCATTGCCCTTGCTATTGATAAAAGCTGGCGTTGACCTTGCGATAAGTTTGCACCGTCGCCCGTGAGCATGGTGTTGTAACCTTCGGGTAAGCGCTTTATAAACGAGTGCGCGTTTGCTTGTTTTGCCGCCGCTATACACTCTTCGTCGTTTGCCGAAAGTCTACCGTAACGAATATTGTCCATAACCGTTCCCGTAAACAGATGCGTATCTTGCAATACGACGCCTAAAGACCTTCTTAAATCGTCTTTATTAATGCTTTTAATATCTAATCCGTCGTAAGTTATTTTGCCCGACTGGATATCGTAAAAACGGTTAATTAGGTTGGTAATAGTAGTTTTACCTGCACCCGTTGAGCCAACGAAAGCTATTTTTTGACCGGGGCGCGCGTAAAGCGATATGTTTTTTAATATCACTTTTTCGGGAACGTAACCGAAAGTTACGTCGTTAAAGCGGATGTCTCCCATAAGGGGAACGTATTCGAAAGAGCCGTCTAAAAGGGGCTTTTTCCACGCCCATTTGTCCTTTTCGTATTCGCCGTAAGAAAGCATTACTTCGCCGCCGGAATCTTCGGCAGGTTCGTCTATCATTTCAAAAATTCGCTCCGCACCCGCAAGCGCCATTACTATTGCGTTAAACTGCTGTGCCACTTGGTTTATGGGCATGTTTAGCTGCCTTGAAAACTGCAAGAAGGAAACGAGCAAGCCAAGCGCAAAACTGCCACCTGCAATAGTGCCGTAAAGCGATAAAAACGCGCCGGTATTTCCCGAAAAAATTATTGCTACGCCAACGATTGCCACCAATATATATTGGATATAACCTAAGTTATTGTTGACAGGGCCTAAAATAAACGCGTTGCCGTTCGCCTTATAACTGCTTTCATTTAAATCGTCGTTAAGCTTTTTAAAACGCTCTTTTGCCTTTTCTTCGTAGCAGAATACTTTTATTACCTTTTGACCTTCCGTCATCTCTTCAACGAAGCCGTTTAAGTGCGCCAAGGAAAGCTGCTGTTTGGCAAAGTATTTAGCCGATTTGCCGCCGAAAATTCTTATTACGGTGAACATTACGAAAAGCATACATACAATTATTGCCGTTAGCGTTACGCTATAAAATAGCATAAGTGAGAACACCGCCACTACCGTTATTACCGAAGATATAATTTGCGGTATCGTTTGCGATAAAAGTTGACGCAAGGTATCTACGTCGTTAGTGTAAAGGCTCATAATATCGCCGTTGGTGTTGGCGTCGTAGTATTTTAAAGGCAAGCGTTGCATTTTTGCAAACATTTCGTCGCGCAAGCGCTTTAACGTACCTTGAGCAATATACATCATAACTCGGTTGTAAATGAACGCGCAAACTGCGCCCGTGATATATACCGCGCCTATTAAAAACACGTAGGTATACACCCTGGAAAGGTCCGTTCCGCCCATTTTTACCTGTACTTCTATTTCGGTTACGAGCGGACCTAAAAGAGCCGCGCCAACGGCGTTTGCCGCCGAGGAAAATATTACGCAGATAACTACGAATACCATGGCGATTTTATATTTTGCAAAAGCGTATGAAAGTATGCGCTTTAAGCTTTGCATGGGATTTTTTGCGCCGTGGCGTTTTTGGGGATTTTTATTTTTGTTTTCCATTACGATAAACTCCCCCTTGCTTGAGATTGATATACTTCTTTATATATTTCGTTATTTTCTATAAGTTCAGCGTGAGTGCCTATTCCCACTATTCTTCCATCGTCCATAACGATAATTTTATCGGCGTCTTCAACGGAGGATATTCGCTGGGCAATTATAATTTTGGTAACTGTGGGGGCGTATTCTTTTAACGCTTTTCTAATGTTTGCGTCAGTTTTGGTATCTACCGCGGAAGCGGAATCGTCGAAGATTATAATCTTGGGCTTTTTAAGCATTGCCCTCGCTATGCAAAGGCGTTGTTTTTGTCCGCCCGAAACGTTTACGCCGCCTTGACCTAAGTCGTAATTATAGCCTTCGGGCATATTGTTTATAAAATCTTCTGCGCTTGCCTGTTTTGCCGCAAGTTCTAAATCTTCTTGGGTGGCGTTTTCGTCCCCCCAACGCAAGTTTTCAGCGATAGAACCGCTGAATAGAACGTTCTT
>JAGAMH010000052.1 GCA_017624815.1 Clostridia bacterium | reverse complement strand
CTTATTGGACTTGCAGAACGTGCAATACTCTTTATAGTAACGCAGAGGCAACCGAGGTTATACAAGCTCCCGTAACGATAGCAAAAACTCAGCACTCTATTAAAGCTGTGCCTAAAAAGAACCCCGTAGGTGCAACGCCCGGTTACGAAGCGCATTACGCTTGCGGAAACTGCAATAAGTTGTACACCGACGCAGCAGGCACGCTTGAAACTTCTATGGAAAAATTAATTATCGCCGGCGAAGACTTCGATTATAAAATTCCCTTTACCCCCGCTATGGAAAGATGGGAAAGTATAAACGGAACTAACGGTATTAATTACATATCCGTAGCCGCAGCTACCGGCAGTAACGGCTTCCCTGCTGCTAAATTCACCATTAAGTCGGGTGCAACTAGCGGTATGGAAATAGAAGCTTGGCTACATAACACGGTAAAAGACGCTATGAACAAGGGAGCAAACATAAGAATTCCCACCGTTAGCGGCAAGACGAGACAGTTAGAGCTCAACGTAACCAACAACGGCGGACAAACGGTATCGTTCCGCTATTATGCAGAAAGCTACGGCGATAAGGGAGGCGTGGAAATTTCTATAGCTTCCGGCGAAAGCAAAACGGTAAGCTTTGAAGTTAATCCAGGACAGTCAATCGGCTGTAACTATGCGTTCAAGCTTCTATCTAACGTAACTGAGGAAACTTCTCTTACCATTAACGGCTTCTTCACCGTAGAAGAAACTGAAATAAAAACGATAGCTCTTCACTCCGAAGCAAAAACCAAAACCTTTAAGGTTGGCGAAACCTTCAGCTCTGAAGGCGTAGTAGTTAAAGCAACTGGATTTGCAGGCGAAGGTGGCGACGGTTACGTTATTATAGGTAACTACGCAACCAGCTACGATAACCACGTATTTACCGCAGACGATATTGGTACGCAAACGGTAGTAGTATCCTTTGGTGCAATTACCACTACCTATACCATAACGGTAACGGCGTAATAGGAGGGGTTATGAAAGATAAAATTATAAAAATAGTGGCAGGCGCTATTTGCGCGGTATTCGGCGTTACGGCAGTTTGCGTAACCGTACCCGCTATAAAAGAAGCTGCAGGCTACTGCCAACATAAATTTGAAACGGTAGAAGCAGTAGAAGCTACTTGCTTAAAAGTAGGCAAAAAAACTGCGTACAGATGTACTAATTGCGGCAAGCTCTTCTCTTACGGCTACGTAAACGGAACGGACGGCAAAAAGGACGCAATAGAAATCCCCGCTCAAGAGGTTTCCGGCTTAGGCGGACACGTAGTAAGCTCGTTCTTCGGCGATATTAACGCAAAGGCAACCAGCTTAGACGCAACTTCGTTAGAAGATTTTTCAGTTTGGTCCACTTGTGCGGAAGAAGGATGCGGAATGTCGTTCGAAGTTGAACCCCAAAACCTTATAGCTTTTGCTCCCGCCGTAAATAACGGCAACCCAGCAAAGCACGTCGTTGAAGGTAACGGAATGGATGCAACCAAGTTTACCATTCCTGCAGGCACGGGCGCAGGCAAGTGCTATACCATTACCACGGGCGATACGGGCATGCAAAACGCAACGCACAAGATACCTTTTGCTGCAAGCCAACCCCGTTACGTAGTATTGTTCTTACGCAACGACGGTAACGTAGACGTAACGGTAAGATACGGCGTAGAAGTTAGCGGATACAGATCTCAACATACGCCTACCGTAGTTCCTGCTCACGGTTACGCAACTTTATCGTTTACCATTAACGACCCCGTTCACACCCAAGCGGATAGCTGGCACGAACTTTATATCGACACCGATATTGAAGAAACTTTCGACTTAACCATTTCCGGTTATTATTATAACGAAACTAAACTTCAAAATATCAAAATTAGCAAAAACCCCGAAAAGGTTGAATACGCTATTGGCGAAACTTTCGACGCAACCGGTATGGTAGTTACCGCAGACTACGGCAACAACGTAACCCGCAAGCTCGGCGCAGACGAATTCTCCGTATTAATCGGCAGCAAAAATAAACCTGCAACCGAACCTTTAACGGAAGAAGATACCGAAGTTTACGTTATCCACCAAAACAAGATGGCTAAATTGGCTATTCGAGTTCAACACTTTGAACAAACCGTAGCGTTAAACGGCGCTTCGTTTGCCGACGGCGCATCTTCTAAGGTATTAGACAGAAACGCAGTTCTCCCCGCAGATATAGTTACTGCACAAGGTAAAACGTTAAAGCACTTTATCGACCAATATAATAAAACTTACGTTCCCGGCGAAGGCAAAGTTGCTCAATACGATATGGTATTAACTCCCGTATACGAAGGCGAAGTTAAGAGCGAAAACTACGCAGCTAACGCAAGCTTTACTTCAACTCAAACTAAACACGGCGGCACTTGCTCGGCGTTAAATAACGGACTTACCTGCTTAAATACTCTCGACCACGATAGATGGGGTACGATAGAATTTGAAACGGCAGAAGGCACTAACGGCGAACAACCTTGGTTAATTGCCGACCTTGGCGACGTTAAGTCTATCAATCAAGTAGTTCTTTATCCCAGATTGGGCGGCAGCTCTTCTTCTCCCAAGGCGGAATACTTCCCCGAAGCTTACAAAATTTACGTTTCGGAAGATAACGCAACTTGGACGGAAGTTTATTTTGAAGACTACGACAAATACGCAGGCTTAAACGAAGTTATTGCAAGATACAATAACTTTGCAAGCGTTAACGCGCGTTACGTAAAAGTTGTTGGCACTAAACTTTCTAACGACGGCGCAGGTTATATATTCCAGCTTTCCGAAATAGAAATTTTTGGAAACGTTCAGGCGGCGTAAGGGGGTAAATTATGGATTTTAATAAAATTTTAGAAGAAAACAAAGTTTATTATAAAAACTATATTCAAACCCGTTGGATAGGGTTTTACGCCTTAGTTGCGGCGGTTGTATTAACCTTAATAATTCCTTTCGTATATAAATCGGGCTTTGAAATTACCAACTATTATTCCGGTACGGCGTTTGCACTTCCCTTCCTTTCGCTTATAGCGTTAGTTTTGGCGGCTTGCAAATATACCGAAAGATACGCTCCCGTAGCGTTATTTATAATAATACTTATCTCTTTCTTGGTATTTATCGAAACTTCTTATATGTACCTTACTTCCGCTTTCTTCGGCGGCATTACGGGCAATATTTTAAAGCAAGCAGGTTTCCCTTATTCGTTCTGCACTATAGCTCATTTAGTCGGCTTAATTTTAAGCGGCGTAGCTGTTTTTGCTAAACCTGCCCGCGAAGTTAAAAACGTAACCAACGCAGAGGAGGTAGCATAATGAAAAAGGTATTATCAATAGTATCAAGAGCGCTTTTAATAGCGTTTACGTTCCTTTTCGGCGCATACACCGTTGCAAATACTATATTAACGGTAAACGAAGGAACTATAACTTCTTTCTTAGGTCAAAACTACGCAAACAAAGTTAAAGACGAAACTTTGGGTGCAGACGAAGAATTTGACTCCGAATATTTTAAATCGGAATTCAAAAGCGTTGCCGAAGTTAAAAAGTCAGGCGAAGATTTTACTCAAAGAGTAATGGAAGAAGGCGCAGTTTTATTAAAGAACGAAAACAACGCGCTCCCTTTGGGCGACAACGCTAAAATCAGCCTTTTCTCCGCATCTTCCGTAAAGGGTAACACCGTCGTTTCGGGCGCTCGTGAAAACAACGAAAAGCAGGGCGGAACTACCTCTCTTAAAGACGGTTTAGAATCGGTAGGCTTAGACGTAAACGACGACCTTTACAACTGGTATAAAGATAGCGATTACGGCAGAAAACCCGTCGTTTCGGGCGGCGTTTCTCACGGCGGCGGTTTATACACCATTTGGAACATTAACGAAGCTCCTTGGAGCGCAATTCCCGATAACGTTAAAATTAAAGACGGCTACGAAACGGCAGTATTCGTTTTATCCCGTCTTGCAGGTGAAGGTGCAGACGCTCCCATATACGGCTGGTGTGCAGATACCGACCATAAGGACGGCAACTACTTAATGTTAAACGACGACGAAATTTCCGTTTTACAGGGACTTAAAGCTGCAAAAGACGCAGGAAAAATTAAAAAGATTATCGTTCTTTGCAACTGGACCAACCAAGTTATGATGGACTTCGTAGACAACCCCGCTTACGGTATAGACGCAGTATTATATAGCGGCTCTATCGGTTCTAAAGGCTCGGTTGCAATCGGCAACATTTTAGAAGGTTCGGTAAACCCTTCGGGCAAACTTTCCGATACGTTCTGGAAAAACCACTACCTTAACCCCGTACACGCAAACTACGGTGCAACGGGCTTTAACACCAACGGCGGTTACTACAAATACTACGGTCAAATGTATCTCGACGCAAACGGCAATCCTTACAACACGGGCTTTGATAAAAACAGCTACGTTGTTTATCAAGAAGGTATTTACTCCGGCTACAGATACACCGAAACCCGTTACGAAGATAAAGTATTAGGCGTTGAAGGCGTTGGCGAATACAACTATACCGACGTAGTTTCCTATCCTTTCGGTTACGGTAATTCTTATACTACTTTCGAATACTCTGCGTTTAGCGCGGAATATAATGCTGAAACAGACGCTTACGATATCAGCGTAACCGTTACCAACACCGGCTCGGTAGCAGGTAAAGAAGCAGCTCAAATCTTCTTACAAAAGCCCTACACCGACTACGATAAGCAAACGGGCGTTGAAACTGCCGCAGTTGAGTTGGTAGTTTACGACAAAACCGAAATATTACAACCCGGCGCAAGCGAAGTTTTAAATATGTCGGTTGACAGACGCGACTTTGCTAAATACGATTCTTACGGTCACAAAACTTATATCCTTGAACAAGGCGACTATTACCTTACGGTAGGTAACGGCGCACACGAGGCAGTTAATAATATTTTAGCGGCTAAGGGCAAAACTGTAACCGACGGCATGACGGCAAACGGCGTAGCTGACTTAGCTAAAAAGGTAGGCAACGAAATTACCCAAGAAGACTTACTTCTCTATTCCGTTGCAGAAATTAACGCTCACTCCGAAAAGGATGAAAACGGCGTGGCTCAAAACTACAAAATTACCAACCAATTCGACGACGCAGACCTTAAAATATTCGAAGGCGGCGCTCAATACGGCGCTAACGCAAAGGGTGGCGCGTGGACCTACGTTACCAGAAGCAACTGGAGCGGCACCGTTAAATATGGCTACGATTTAACCACTCACGCTTGGCTTAATAACGACGTAAACCTTTATAAAACCCAAGCTATAACCGACGGTATTAACTGGTCGATTATGAACAACCCCACGGATGAAGCTTATCCCACCGTTGGTTCAACAAGTACCGCTTGGCAGCTTATCGACTTAAAGATGGACGAAGACGGTAACCCCATTCCTTACGACGATCAAAGATGGGAAGAACTTTTAGACCAACTTACTTGGAACGATATAGTTCTCGTTTTACAAGGCGGTCTTTACAATACCGTTGAAGTTTCCAACATTTCTGCTCCCGCAGTAAACAACTACGATACCGACCTTGGCGTTTGGGGACCTTACAGCCAATACGAAGCAGGTTTAGCTAGCAAGTTAAACGATCCCAACAAGGGTGAAAGACCTGCAACCTACGTTGACAACGGCATTGTAGCTGCAACCCGTAACTCCGACCTTCAATACGAATACGGCGTTCAATGGGGTGAAGACTGCTTATGGGCAGGCTACCACGGCTTATACGGCGCGGGTGCAAACGTTCACCGTAGCCCTTACCTTGGCAGAGCTTACGGCTACTTCTCCGAAGACGGCTACCTTGGCGGTAAAGCTTTGGCGCAAATAAACTTAGGTATGGAAACCAAGGGCGCATATATGCTTGCAAAACACTGCGTTCTCAACGAACAAGAAACTAACCGTTGCGGCGGCGCGTCTTGGGCAAACGAACAGTCTATCCGTGAAATCTACTTAAGAGTATTCGACGTGGCAATCACCGAAGGCTCCGTTCAAGGCGTTATGACTTCGCTCAACCGTATCGGTACTAAACCCGCACCTCATCATCCTTTCCTCAACAACGTACTCCGTAAGGAATTCGGCATGACCGGTTATAACATCACCGACTCTTGGATGGGATATATGAACCAAGAAGACTTAATTTTTGCAGGTAACGACCTTCCCTTATCTGGCAACACCGACATTTCGGCACTCTATAAAAACGGAAGCTTCGTTGAAGGTTTCGGCCACGTTGCTCAAGCTGCAAGAAATTGTGCTCATAACGTTTTATATACCATAGTTCATTCAAGCGCAATGAACGGATTCACTTCCGATACCCGCGTAATTCGTTATACTCCTGCATGGCAAGTGCTTTTCAATAGCTTTAAACCCGTAGTAGGAACGTTATTCGGCTTAAGCGTTGCTCTCTACGTTTTAGTTGAAGCGTGGATAATAGTAGACAAATACGTTTTCAAAAAGGAAGACTAATTAAAAAACAAAAGCCTAACGCCCCTTTATAATAATAAGTAAAGGGGCAACGGGCAAAAGTATTTTCGTTAATATAGGGTAGTAACGGCAAAAGTACAAATTTTTACGTTATTTACCTAAGCACCGTTAATATAGGATAACGGCGTAATGCGTTAAAGTTTTACGCTATTTACCTAAATTATATAAAATAATAAATTATGCGGAAAAACCGCAAAAAAAGGAGGAACATCATGAAGAAGACCAAGAAAATTTTTCTTGCAGTCGCACTCGCTGTCGTAGCGTGCTTAAGCGCTTCGCTCGCAATAGGATGCGGCCACTCCCACAGCCTTAAAAAGGTTGACGGAAAAGCTGCAACTTGTACCGAAGCAGGCGTAGAAGCTTATTACAAGTGCGAAGGCTGTGAAGAAATTTTCGCAGATGCTGCAGGCAAAACTGCAATCGAAGCTCCCAAAACTATAGCTGCTCTCGGACACGATATCGAAGCAGTTGCAGGTCAGGAAGCAACTTGTGCGGCAGGCGGCACCGAAGACCACTACAAATGTAAAACTTGTAACGTACTTTTCAGCGACGCGGAAGGCGAAACCGTTATAACCGCTCCTGCAACTACGCCCAAGGCAGCGCATACCCTTACCAAGACCGAAGCTAAAGCTGCAACCTGTACGGAAGCAGGCAACAACGCTTACTGGACTTGTAGCGGTGCGTGCGGAAAAGTTTACGCAGACGAAGCTTGCACTCAAGAAACTACCGTAGCGGCTCAAACTATAGCTGCTCTCGGACATTCTTATGCAACTACTCTTATCGTAAGCGGCGCTAAAACTACATACGAACCTGGCGAAAGCTTTGATAAAACCAACCTCGTAGTTAAACTTGATTGTAGCGCATGCGATCACGAAGAAGAAGTAACCGGTTACACTTTAAGCAAAGAAGGCGCGTTAGAAGTAAGCGATAACCAAATCGTAATTTCTTACGTTAAAAATAGCGTTACTTATACCGCAACCGTTGCTATCACCGTTAAACACGAACATACTCTCGGCTCGTTAGTTCCCGCAGTTGACCCCACTTGTACTGAAGAAGGTAACGTTGCTTACTACGAATGTACCGTATGCCACAGCTACTTTAGCGATAGCCAAGCTCAAAACAAGCTTGAAACGGTAGTAGTTCCCGCAACTAACCACGCTAACACCGTTACCAAAACGGACGCAAAAGAATCTTCTTGTACCGAACAAGGCAACAACGCATATTGGTCTTGTAGCGCTTGCGATAAAGTATTCGCAGACGAAGCTTGCACTCAAGAAACCACCGTTGCTGACCAAACCTTACCTTTAGCTGACCACGATACCGTATACGAATCTGACGACACTCATCACTGGGTAGAATGCTCGGTATGTGATTATAGCGAAGAAGACCAAAAGGAACTCCATAAAGGCGCACCTTATCCCGACGCAGACGCAGTATGCGAAGTATGTAATAAAATTTACGCGCAAGCTACTACCGACGGCTGGGTACTTTACAGACCTTCTACTGCAGTTCCCTCTGGCATTACCGCTCAACTCGTTGAAGAAAACGGCATAATGGTATCTAAATATACCGTTCCCGCAGGCACTACTGAATTTGCTCTTGAACACGACCACGACAACGACGCAAATTACCAAATCAGATTACCTGAAGTTACCGGTAACCCCACTTACGTATTAATTAACGTAACCAACCACGATACCGTTAACGCAGTAAGCTTTAACTTCCAAGAACACAATACCCCCGCAAACGGCGTAAAAGTTACCCTTGCAGCTGGCGAAACTAAAGCGTTCAAGTTCAGCGTAAGCGGTAGAAACGTTATCGGCGACTGGTATCAAATCGTATTCGAAGAAGCTTTAGCAAACGAAGCTAACTTCTCTATCTACGGCTACTTCTACGTAGGTAACTTTGAACTTCAAAACGTTCAAGCAAACATCACTTCTCAATCCTATAAGGTTGGCGAAGCGTTCGATCTTTCCGATTTAAGACTTACCGCTAATATCGTAAACAGCGAAGGCGAATTATTAAAAGATACTAGCGTAGAAACCTACATGATTGATTCTAACTTCGTAATCGACGGATTTGAACAAGGCCACGTATTTACCGGCGAAGACGCAGGTTCTCATAACGTTGAAGTATCCTTTGCAGGCTACACCGTTATCATCCCCGTAGTAGTAAGCGGACACGATCACGCTCCCGAATACGTTGCTTATAAAGCACCTACTTGCACCGAAGACGGTAATATTGCTTATTACGTATGTAACGTAGAAGACTGTGGACAATTCTTTGCTGACGAAGCTGGTAAAACTCCCATCTCTGCAGAATCCGTAGTAATTGCTAAGGGCCACGTAGTAGGTCAACTTCCCGGACAAAAACCCGTATGTACCCGTTGCGGTGAAACTGCAGGCGACGAAGTTATGTCCATTGAAAACTGGGTGTTTATTAACCTTTCTACCCAAGGCATAAACGCAGGTACGGCAGAATACGTTGAAATCGACGGCGTAACCGGTACTAAGTTCACCCTTAACGCAGGCACTTCTGCTGGTTCTAAGTGGCAAATTCCCATGGGCGACAACCACGACGGCAAGCAAACCGTTATTCCCAACCTTGGTACTGGCGCTAGCGAAGGCGACGTAAGAAACGTTATCCTTTACTACAAGAACGAAAGCGCTCAAGAAATTAGCATTACCTTCCAAAACGACGCAGGCGGCGGCGAAGGTACTGCAGTTATCCCTGCAAACGGCGTTGCTATTTGCGAATTCGAAATAACCAACTATAACGGTTCTAACTGGTTCTACGTAATTATTAACAGCGATATCGTTGAACAAGCTGCCGTAACCGTATACGGTTATATGTACGTAAATGAAGGTGAAGTTAGCGACCTTTCCATTAACACTCAAGCAAGCAAACTTTCGTTTAAAGAAGGCGAAACCTTCTCTGCGGCAGGCTTAGTATTAGACACTAAAATCCTCAGTAACAACTCTAAGCCCATTATCGTAAGATCCGGTTACGTTACCGATTTAGACGGCTACGTATTTACCGCAGAAGACGTAGAAGCAGGTCAAAAGACCGTTACCGTAAGCTTTGCAGGCAAAACTATAACTTACAACGTTTTAGTAAACGCACACGACCATCAACTCGTTTTAGTTGACCGCGTTGAACCCGTTAAATGTACTACCGACGGCGTAGAAGCATACTACAAATGTACGGTAGACGGTTGTACCGCAATATTTGCAGACGAAGCAGGCAACGTTAAAATTGATGCTCCCGTAGCAATTTCTTGCCACAACGGCGTAGCTCTTCCCGGACAAAAGGCAACTTGCCAAGATTGCGCTAACCAATTCGGCGAAGTTCTTAACCCCAACGGCTGGGTACAATTCAGACCCGCAGCCGAATATGGTAATGCACCCGATTCTCCTGCTGCTGAATATGCAGACGTAGACGGCGTTTTAGGTAGCAAATACACCTTTGCTGCAGGCACCGAAGCTGGAAAATATTATCAACTTAAAATGTGGGACGATAGCGATAAACAAGTTCCCGTTATAAATAGTGGCGATATTGCTTTGTATGGAAACAGAAAAGTAATAATGTACTATCATAACTACGGCGCCGAAGCTATTACCTTAAAATTCAGAAACGATACCGGTAACGGCGAAAACGTTGTAACCGTACCCGCAGGCAGCGTAGTAGTTTCTCAATTCGAAGTTTCTGCTGAAGGCGGTTCTAACTGGTTCGAACTTTACACCGTAAACGCAGTAGAAACCGAAGTAACCGTGGGTATTTACGGATATTTCTATATCTCTGAAGGCGAGGTTGAAAGTCTTACCGTTAAAACTCCTGCAACCAAACTTACCTATAAGGTAGGCGAAACGTTCTCGGCAGAAGGTTTAGTATTAAACGCTCGTATTCCTAGCAGCAATACTAAAACTGCTATCGTAGTTGGCGGCTACACCGTAGATTTAGAAGGCGTAACCTTCACCGACGCTCAAGTTGGTACTCAAACGGTTACCGTTACCTTTGCAGGTGCAACCGTAACTTACGAAATCACCGTAGAAGCGGCTCAACCTTCTATCGAAGAAGGCACTTTCGTATCTAACGGCACCTACGCTGAAAACGGCGCTTGGGAAAATTTAGCTTAATTAAAGCGTTAAACTTAATATTAGCTTTTAAATAAGCGTTTAGCGCGGAGCGTTTTGCTCCGCGCTAATTTTTTATTTTAAAATTCAACTAAACTTAGGCTTGTAGCAATTAAAAACTTGTTATAATATCTCTTGAAAAATGCGTTAGCGTGTGTTATAATAGGGGGGATAGGAAGTATGTATGAAAGGTAAATTTCGTTTAATTAACTTAATATTAGTGCTTTTAATATGTGTTTGCTCGTTGTGCGGATGTGTATCTATTACCACGCCGTTTACCGTATACGAAAAGCCAAATCTTCCCGAACATCAATGCTATTCTTCTTGCGACGAGTGCGGAAAGTGTTTAAACGGCGAGTGTGAACAATCGGCTTGTAGCGAAAAGTGCTTAGGACACCAAGTGGTGGATAATTCGGCACAGCTTTTAAAGCAAAAGGCGTATGCTTATTCGCCCAGTATTCCCAGTCAAATGCCGCGCGTTAGCGTTACTACCAACGATAATAATAAATTTGCCACCAAATACACTTCAAGCAAGGGCGTAGATTATACGGATTGTACCGTTTCGGTAGAAAACTGCCAAGCCGAACACCAAATTAAAAACGCCGTTGCAGGAATAAGAGTAAGGGGTAACGCAACGGTAACTTACGCAAAAAAACCTTTTAGAATCAAGTTCGATAAAAAGCAAAATATGCTCGGGTTAAACGGCGGGGCTAAGTGTAAAAGTTGGGTACTTTTAGCCGAGTATAAAGATAGCTCTTTCCTTCGCAATTCGGTTGCCTTTTATCTTGGCAATACCGTGCTCGGTTCAGACGGGCTTTACACCACCGACTATATGCACGTGGAACTGTATTTAAACGGGCAATATTGGGGCGTGTATTTGCTTGCCGAACAGCAACAGGTAGATTTTAACCGCGTAAACGTGGGAAAGCCTGAAGAAGGGTACGAAGGCGTTGATATAGGCTACTTTTTTGAATACGACGGCTATTATAATAACGAAGCTGCCCTTGAAAAATTTACTATAGATTACGGCGGAAAACCCGTTGTAAAACGGCTTAACGGCTCTAATATGAGCTATGCTCAATCGGGGTACGCTATAAAGAACGATATTTATTCTCAGGCGCAAAACGACTTTTTAAAATGGTATTTAAACGGCGTTTATACCATTATGTACGAAGCCGCCTATAACGACAATTATTTAGAATTCGACGCCGACTATACCTGCTTAGTTGCAAGTGAAGAAAAAACGGCAAAGGCGGCAATAGCCCGCTCGGTTAATATTCAGTCGGTAGTGGACACTTACATACTAAACGAAATTTGTTGCGATTACGATATAAACTGGTCAAGCTTTTATTTAAGTGCCGATTTAAGTCCCAAGGGCGACGGTAAATTAACCTTGCAAGCCCCGTGGGATTTCGACTCTTCTTTAGGTCTTAAAAACGCTTGCGCAAGCGGCAAGGAAATGTTCGTTGCAAATAGCAATAACCCTTGGTTAGTAGTGCTTATAACCGAAGATTGGTTTATGGATATGGTAAAGGAAAAGTGGTCGGAAATGAAGGATAACGGCGTTTTGAAAAACGTTTTAAATCTTATCGACACATTTGCCACCACCAACGGTAGTTATTACGAACAAAGCTTTGAAAAATGGGGAAATATAAATATACAATTACCCGATAACTTATTAAAACCCGTGGTAAACTGTAAAACGCACGCCGAGGCGGCAGACTATTTAAAAGGTTGGCTATATACCCGCCTTAATTACCTTAACGGTCAATTTGGCGACGGAACGGACGTTTTAACGGGCGAAATTATAACGCAATAAGCTGCTTACTTAAAAGGCGGCGCTTTTGGAGGATACACAAATGACTATGCGATTAAAAAAGGCGATAATTTATATACTTGCGGCAATAACGTCGTTCGTTGTGCTTTGCAGTACGGCGGCGTGTCAGTTGCTCGGCGAAGGAACTACCCCGCCAGAAAATGAACAAACTGCCGTGCCTGAACACTCTCACGATTATCAAAAAGGCGCAACCGTTGCACCCACTTGCAAAATGCAGGGATACACCACCTATTCTTGCAGTTGCGGTAGCTCTTATACCGACGATTACGTGGCGCTATTAAAGCATACGTTCGATAAAAGCGTGGTGGAAGAAAAGCACCTTTGCAGTAAGGCAACTTGCACGGAAAGCACTCTTTATTATTATTCTTGCAGTTGTGGCGCAACGGGCGATAGTACCTTTAAGGTAGGTAAGGCTTTAGGACACGATTACGAGCTGTCTCCCCTTTTAAGTACCCCTGCAACGGAGGGTAACGCTGCTGTAAACGTATACGTATGCCAAACTTGCGGCGATACTTACAGTCAATTAGCGTAAATTAATCGTTGACAACTCTTGCGCCGTGTGCTATTATATTGTGCATAATTATTTACGGTGGAGAAAAATTTTATGATAGAAAACGTAGGCAATCTTCAATCGGTTAGAAAAAGCATAAAGCTTTTAGACGCAACCTTGCGCGACGGCGGTATAGTAAATAGTTTTAATTTTAGCGACGATTTCGTTAAGGCGTTATATAAAGCCAACGTAGAATCGGGCGTGGATATTATGGAGTTTGGGTATAAAGTTTCGGAAAAAATGTTCGATAAATCCAAATTCGGCAAGTGGAAGTTTTCTAAAGAAGAAGATATCCGCGCAATAGTAGGCGAAAATAAAACGGACATGCAAATATGCGTTATGTCCGACGTAGGCAGAGTTGATTTAAAGAAAGAAGTTATTAAAAAGAGCGATTCGGTTATAGATATGTACCGCATTGCAGCTTATATCAACCAAATTCCCACGGCTATTGAAATGATAGAATACTGCCATAAAATGGGATATAAAACGTCGTGCAACGTTATGGCAATATCCAAAAACCAAGAAAGCGATATGAGAAGAATGCTCGAAATCGTTGGTCAATCCCCCGTAGATATCATTTATATAGTAGATAGTTTTGGGGCAATTTATCCTGAAGAAATTCGCCGCGTATGTGATATGTATATGGAAACGGCGGTAAAATACGGCAAGCAACTCGGTATTCACGCTCACAATAATCAGCAGCTCGCGTTTGCAAACACCATAGAAGCGTGTGCAATGGGCGTAAACTATCTCGACGCAACCGTTTGCGGTATGGGTAGGGGGGCGGGCAACTGCTTTACCGAACAAATGCTCGGCTTTTTAAAAAATCCACGCTATAATTTAGAGCGTATGCTCCGTTTTATCCGCAAATATATGCCCGAAGTTAAGAAAAATAACGTTTGGGGTTACGATACTCCCTATTTAATTACCGGGTTATACAACACTCATCCTTACGCCGCAATAGACTTTATTAAGGCAAATAGGGACGATTACGAAGAATTTTTACGCCAAATTCAAGGCTATTAATTTGCAATTAAAACTAAAATCCGCACGTCAAAAACTTGGCTGCGGATTTTTTTTGCTAAAATGCGTTAATTTATTTGACAATTTTATTTTTGTTTGCTAAAATAGCCTTTGCTGTAATGTATAAAATGGATAGCTATGCGGACTTTTAATTTTTTAAAGTAAAAGCGCGCTTACCATATAATATATATAATTAGCCTTTTGACTGCATTTAAGGGTAGTGCGGTTAAAGATATATTCCACAGGTTTAAAACCGAGTAACACAAGGAGGAATTACAATGCCCACGATTAACCAACTTATTAAGCACGGCAGAGAAAGACAACTTTACAAGAGCAAGTCGCCCATTTTGGACAACTGCCCTCAAAAAAGAGGCGTATGCCTTTCGGTAACCACTACCACCCCCAAAAAACCTAACTCTGCTATAAGAAAGATTGCGAGAGTAAGACTTACCAACAAGCAAGAAGGTACCGTTTATATCCCCGGCGAAGGTCACAACCTTCAGGAACACTCTTCGGTACTTATCCGTGGCGGAAGAGTTAAAGACTTACCCGGCGTTCGTTACCATATCGTTCGCGGTGCTCTCGATACCGCAGGCGTAGCTAAACGTCGTCAATCCCGTTCGCTTTACGGCGCTAAGAAACCCAAGTCTTAATTAATAGAATAAAAATTAGCAAAATAGCGCAAAAATAGCGCAAAAAAATCCTACTTGTTTCGGAATATATCTACCCTTTAACCGATAAAAGTAGGCAGTATTCGCAAATAATTGCGGAGAAGATTTGCTACCCCGAGGGCGGGGCAAGCAATAGCTTATTTAAGGTGAACCCTTAAAAAATATCAAAAGGAGGAATTAATTATGCCCAGAAGAGGAAGCGTTCCCAAGAGGGACGTATTACCCGATCCCGTGTACAATTCTAAGGTTGTAACTAAACTTATCAACCAAATCATGTACGACGGTAATAAAGGAACGGCTCAAAACATCGTTTACGATGCGTTCAAAATTGCGTCCGCAAAACTCGGACAAGACCCCATGGATATTTTCAATCAGGCTATGAACAACATTATGCCCGTATTGGAAGTAAAGGCAAGAAGAGTAGGTGGTGCAAACTATCAAGTTCCCATCGAAATCAGACCTGAAAGAAGACAAACCCTCGCTATTCGTTGGCTCGTTATCAACACGAGAAAGCGTTCTGAAAGAGAAACCTGCAACAAACTTGCTGCAGAACTTATGGATGCTTACAACAACACCGGCGGCTCGGTTAAGAAAAAGGAAGATACGCACAGAATGGCAGAAGCAAACAAAGCGTTTGCTCACTTCAGATTCTAATTGCGTTAGGAGTTTATTATGGCAAGAGAATACGATTTACTCCATACCAGAAATATCGGTATTATGGCGCATATCGACGCCGGCAAAACTACCACTACCGAACGTATTTTATACTACACCGGTAGAACGCACAAAATTGGCGACACGCACGACGGTACCGCAACCATGGACTGGATGGCTCAGGAACAAGAACGTGGTATAACCATTACTTCCGCAGCAACCACCTGCCATTGGATTAGATCCGGCCAACCCGCAAGCGAAGAATGCAGACTTAACATTATCGATACCCCGGGACACGTTGACTTCACCGTAGAAGTTGAACGTTCTCTCCGCGTACTCGACGGTGCAGTTGCAACCTTCTGCGCAAAAGGCGGCGTAGAACCTCAGTCCGAAACCGTATGGCGTCAGGCTGATAAATATAAAGTTCCCCGTATTGCGTACGTTAATAAAATGGATATCAACGGCGCTGACTTCAAAAGAGCAGTTCAAATGATGAAGGATAGACTTAACGCTAACCCTATTCCCATTGAACTTCCCGTTGGTAAAGAAAGCTCTTTTAAAGGTATCGTAAACCTTATTGAAATGAACGCGGAAATTTACGACTCGGAAGACGGTAAACAATACCACACCGAAGCTATTCCCGCAGATATGCTCGACGAAGCTGAAGAAGCTCGTATGAAGCTTATGGAAGTTGCTGCAGAAGGCGACGACGAACTTATGGAAAAGTTCCTTGAAACTATGGAACTCACTCCCGAAGAAATCCGTATCGGTCTTCGTAAAGCAACCATTGCTATGCAATGCACCCCCGTTCTTTGCGGTTCGTCCTATAAGAACAAGGGCGTTCAAATGCTCTTAGACGCAATTATCGACTATTTACCTTCCCCTGTCGACGTTGACCACGTAAAAGGCATCAACCCCGATACCGACCAGGAAGAAGAAAGAAAAACTTCTGACGATGAACCTTTCGCAGGTCTTGCGTTCAAAATTGCAACCGACCCTTACGTTGGCCGTCTTGCATACTTCAGAGTATATTCCGGCGTACTTGAATCCGGCTCTTACGTTTACAACTCTTCTAAGGGTAAAAAGGAACGTGTAGGCCGTTTGGTTCAAATGCACGCTAACACCCGTAAAGAAATCCCCACCATTTATTCGGGAGATATTTGCGCAATCGTAGGTCTTAAAGATACCGGCACGGGCGACACGCTTTGCGATCAAGATTATCCTATCGTATTAGAACAGATGACCTTCTCCGATCCCGTTATCCAGCTTTCTATCGAACCTAAAACTAAAGCAGGCCAAGAAAAAATGACCTTAGCTTTAATTAAGCTCGCAGAAGAAGACCCCACTTTCAAAACCTATACCGACCAAGAAACCGGTCAAACCATTATCGCTGGTATGGGCGAATTGCACCTTGACATTATCGTTGACAGACTTTTACGTGAATTCAAAGTAGAAGCAAACGTTGGTGCTCCCCAAGTTGCATACCGCGAAACCTTCCGTCAAGCAGTTGACGCAGAAGGTCAATACAAGCGTCAGTCCGGTGGTAAAGGTCAATACGGTCATTGTAAAATCCACCTTATCCCCGGCGAACCCGGATCTGGCTACGTATTCGAAGACCTCACCGTTGGCGGCTCTATTCCTAAGGAATATATCCCCGCAATCGACAAGGGTATTCAAGGCGCTGCAAGAAATGGTTTCCTTGCAGGATACGAACTCGTTGACTTCAAAGTACAAGTTTACGACGGATCTTACCACGAAGTTGACTCCTCCGAAATGGCATTCCAAATCGCAGGTTCAATGGCTCTTAAAAACGGCTTAGAAAAGGCTAAACCCGTACTCTTAGAACCCATCATGAAAGTTGAAGTTATCACTCCCGACGATTACTTCGGCGATATCATGGGTAACGTAACCGCTCGTCGTGGTACGATCGTTTCCACCGACGACAGAGCAGGCGCAAAGGTAGTAGACGCAGAAGTTCCCCTTTCCGAAATGTTCGGTTACGCAACCGACCTTCGTTCCAGAACGCAAGGCCGTGGTCAGTTCACCATGCAGTTCAGCCACTATTCCGAAGTTCCCAAGTCCGTTTCCGAAAAGGTTATTGGCGAAAGAGCAAAGAAAAACAACTAATTTATAATTTGCCGCCCCTAAAAACGGGGGCGGTGGATAAAAATTTTTAAAATATATGCAATTTTAATTGAAATTTTAAAAATTTTAATATATAATTAAATAGGTGTAAAACCTTAATTAGCAGCATTGTTAATGATAGATAGCTGCGATGTCGGTTTTTACCGGCAAAAGTTATCATTTTTAAATAAAAAAATTTTTTAGGAGAAACAAAAAATGGCAAAGGCAAAGTACGACAACAGTAAGCCTCACGTTAACATTGGTACCATCGGCCACGTTGACCACGGCAAGACCACTCTGACCGCAGCTATCACTATGGTTATGGCGTGCAAGGGTCAGGCAGCAAAAATGAAATATGATGAAATCGACAAAGCACCCGAAGAAAAAGCAAGTGGTATTACAATAAATACCGCTCACGTTGAATATCAAACGGATGCTCGTCACTACGCACACGTAGACTGCCCCG
>JAGAMH010000051.1 GCA_017624815.1 Clostridia bacterium | reverse complement strand
TTTTTTAATATTAAATTTAGAAGAATACGATTTTAATACGGCAATGATTAAAAGGTTTAAAACTTCGTTAGGCATTTCACCGTAGTTATCTTCAATAGAAAGACATACGCGTTTATAATCTTCAACCGACCTTATTTCGGCTATCTGTTTATAGCAGTCCATTCTGCCCGCGTTACTTTCTATATAACATTCTGGAATATACGCCGTAGTTTTAATATCGAGTTCAGCAGTAAACTGACTTTCACCCGTAAGTTCTTCTTTTAAAAGTTTTGAATAAAGTTCGTACCCAACTTTATCCATATGCCCGTGTTGCTCTGCCCCCAAAACGTTGCCTGCGCCCCTTATTTCTAGGTCGCGCATTGCAATTTTAAAGCCCGAGCCCAATTCGGTAAATTGCATTATAGCTTTTAATCTTTCGGCGGCGTCGCTAGTCATAACCTTTTCAGGTTTGAACGTAAAATACGCCGATGCTAAACGAGACCCTCTTCCAACTCTGCCACGCAATTGATATAATTGCGAAATACCCAATCTATCCGCATCAATTACTATTATCGTGTTTGCGTTGGGAAGGTCTATTCCGTTTTCAATAATTGTGGTAGTTACCAAAATATTCTTTTCTCCGCGATAGAAGGAAAATACGCTGTTTTCTAAAACGTCTTTTTCCATTCTACCGTGAGCGTAAGTTACTTTACCCTCGGGTACTATTTCGGCAATTTTTCCTGCAAAAGAAGAAATAGTTTCTACCCTATTATACAAAATAAATACTTGACCTCCGCGAGAAAGCTCTCTTATACAAGCGTCGCGAATAATCGTTTCCGTTTCTTCAACCACGTAAGTTTGTACGGGTAATCTCTTTGAAGGCGGCGTATTGATTGTACTTATATCCCTAATGCCTGCAAGCGACATATGCAACGTTCTAGGAATAGGCGTAGCCGTCATTGTAAGGCAGTCTATATCGTTTTTAATATGTTTAATTTTTTCTTTATGTTCTACGCCAAAACGCTGTTCTTCATCCAAAACCAAAAGTCCTAAATCGTAAAACTTAACGTCTTTAGATAAAAGCCTATGCGTTCCAATAATTAAATCTATATCGCCGTTTGCAAGCCTTTTTAGCGTTTGTTCTTGCTGTTTAGGCGTTTTAAAGCGGTTTAATTTTTCTACTCTTACCCCAAATTCTTCAAAACGTTCTACTGCGGTGTTATAATGCTGTTCAGAAAGTATGGTGCTAGGGCACATAATAGCCGCTTGTTTGCAACCTAAAACGCATAAATACGCCGCTCTTAACGCCACTTCCGTTTTGCCGTATCCAACGTCGCCACATAAAAGTCGGTCCATAACCTTTTCAGAACACATATCGGCTTTTATTTCTTCGATTGAAGAAAGTTGGTCGGGAGTTTCTTCAAAACGGAATGCGTCTTCAAACTCTTGCATCATAACTTTGTTTTCAGGGAAAGAATAGCCCCTTTTTGCCGAACGTTCAGCATAAAGATTTTTTAAATCGAAGGCTAACTTTTTGATGGACTGCTTTACGCGTTCCTTTACCCGTTCAAACTCTGCTCCGCCAATTTTGGAAAGCGTTGGATTGCCGTCCCCCATATATTTGGAAAGAACATCCATTTGTTCAACGGGCACGTATAAAACGTCGCCGCCCCTATATTCAATTGAAACGTATTCTTTAATTCCGTCCGTCGTTTCAATTTTTTTCGTTCCAGTAATTTTACCTACGCCGTGCTTTTCGTGAACGGCAAAATCGCCAATTTCAGGTGCGGTAAACATATCGTTTCTCTTACGGCGGATGCGTTTAGAAGCTGCAGATTTTGTGTATAAATCGCTACTGCCTATAATTACGAGCTTGTTTTCGTGTAAAATCAAACCGTGATCAAGTGCTTCAGAGCTTACGCAAACGCCTTGTAACGCCCCCATAACGTCGGGAACGGGATATACGGGCAAATATTCGTCGGTAAGCATTTGAGTTAGTTTTTCCGTTCTTTGAACGCTACCAGAAAAAACTAAAACTTTGTATCCGTTGGATAGCCAGTTTTTAGCGTCTACTATAAGAGTTGAAACGGCGTTTAAATAACCAGGCGCAGGGGTTGACCGTATGGAATAAGTTTTAAGCGGAGTAAAAAATTGCGTACTTGAAGTAAACGTTTGAAGAGCGCAAGTTTTGAACGGCTTAATTAAACTTAAAAATTTATCTTTGCCAATAAGTTGATCTAAACAGAAATCAAAAACTTCTCCGCCTTTTTTCAAATCGGAAAAACGTTCTTCGTGTTCTTTTAAAGTACCTACTATTCTATCATTAATAAGCTTGCATTCGTCGAAAATTATAACGGTATCTTTACTTAATAAATCAAACAGAGTACAAGTATTTTTTAATAGGGGAAGCAAAAACGACGAACCGCTAAACGGCACTCCGCTTTCAGCTTTATTTAAAACGTCTTCAACTATTGCTGACGCGCGGTTATACGCAGCAACGGATGCACATTTTTTTAAACTTGCGGAAAAGGTATCCCTTATCCTTTTAAAATCACTTTTGTCAAATACGACGTCGGATGCGGCTACTATTTCAAGATTTTTCTTTTCTTCTAATCTTTCGCCACTTATATAATCGTAGGGACGAATTCTTTCCACCGTATCGCCGAAAAAATCTATTCTAACGGGGTTTTCTTCGTTGACGGGGAATATATCTAAAATATCGCCGCGAACGGCAAAAGTACCCTTAGTTTCTGCCGCATATTCGCGAGTGTACCCAATTTGAATTAGTTTGGTAGGTAAATTTGCGTAATCGTATTCACCGTCGATTTCAAATTTTATAACGTCTATTTTAGAAGGAAATAATTGTAACGCCGCTTCTATATCGCAAACGATAACTTCCGCACCGCATTGAATATCGTAAACGGCGTTTATTCTTCTTAAAAGTGCGTCTTTAGAAATTGCATCTTTATACAATAAAACTTCGTCCTTAGCCGAAACAAGCGCAACCTTTTTTCCCGATAAAACGGATATTGCTTCCTGCGCTTTTTGCGCCGTGTAAGAATCGGACGTGATATATAAAATAGGATTATTGCAAATGCTTGCCGTAAAATATTTATGTTGTTGCGAAACGCCGAAAACCGCCGTTGGAATACCAAGGCGGACGTCTTCGAATATTTGGGAATAATCTCCCTTTAATTTGTCTAAATTAAAAAAGTTTCGTTTCAATATATTTACCTACGGTTTAGCCGTTAAATTTAGTCATAACTATTTCGAATTTTTCGCCAGAGGCAATTGCAATTGCTGCTTCTGTCGCGCGTTCGCAAGCCGAAACGAACAGATTGTAATCTTCCGGCTTTACGTTAGCTAAAACGTAATTAATAATAGGGATATTAACTTCTTCGTCGCGAATACCAATTCTAATTCTCTTAAACTTAGCGGTACCAATTTCGGCGATAATAGATCTCATACCATTATGAGTACCGGCGCTACCGTCGGGACGAATACGAATTTTACCCTTAGGGATGTCGTAATCGTCGTATAAAACTATTAATTCGTCGGGGGTGCATTTATATTTAGCCAAAAGCTGCTTAACCGCCCTACCGCTATTATTCATATAGGTAACCGGACGAGCTAAAACAACCTTTTCGCCTTTTATATTTGCTTCGGCAACGTAAGATTCGCATTGTTTCTTTTTAAACTTTACCCCTAGCTTTGCCGCACAGTCGCCAACTGCCAAATAGCCCATATTATGGAACGTTTTAAAATATTTTTCTTCGGGATTACCCAATCCAACAATTATATACATATTATCCTTTTAAAGTTTAAAAAAGCCACGGCTAAGCTGTGGCTTTTATATTTTAGTCGTAAATTTTAGAAATTGATTTATCGAGATAAACGTTTTCGATTGCCGCCGCAAAAATGGGTGCGGTAGTAATCATTTTGAATATAGGAAGCATTTTATCTTGAGGAATATTAATAGTATCAAGCATTGCAAGTTCGGTTATAGGGGAAGCTGCAAGTCTTTCGATTGCAGGTCCGGACAACACACCGTGTGAACAACAAGCGTAAATTTCAGTTGCACCTGCTTCTTTTAATGCTTTTGCGCCTTGAACAATAGTACCTGCGGTATCGATCATATCGTCTACCATAAGGCACTTTTTACCTTTAACGTCGCCGATAATATTCATAACTTCCATAACGTTTGCCTTAGGACGGCGCTTATCGATAATAGCCATTTTCGCGTCCATTCTTGCAGCAACCTTTCTAGCTCTTGCAACGGAGCCGATGTCGGGGGAAACTACGACGAAGTTATCGTCTACCTTAGGTTTAAAGTAATTATAAAGAGTAGGTCCACCCATAAGATTATCTAAAGGAATATCAAAGAACCCTTGAATTTGAAGACAATGCAAATCCATAGTTAAAACTCTGTCTGCGCCTGCAGAAGTTAAAAGGTTTGCTACGAGTTTTGCGGTAATAGGTTCGCGAGAACGAGCCTTTCTATCTTGTCTTGCATAGCCAAAATAAGGAATTACGGCGGTAATTCTACCTGCACTTGCACGCTTAGCAGCGTCGATCATAATAAGTAATTCCATAAGGTTGGTATTTACGGGAGTGCTCGTAGATTGAATTAAGAACACGTCGTTACCACGAATAGTTTCGTTATAGCGAACGTAAATTTCGCCGTCGGAAAAGTGGGTTAATTCCATTTCGCCGAGAGAAGTGTTTAACTTAGCGGCGATTTTTTCCGCTAAAGGTCTGTTAGAGCTACCCGAAAAGAGTTTAATTTCGTTGCCGTGGTTAATCATTAGGGTTACTTCCTCCGATTTTACTTTTGTATTTTATCGTACAAATTTTCCTTCATACGATTTTAACGATTTTTTATTGCCCTTACATTTTATAATGTAAAGAAAATATTGTCAACCTTATTAACCATAAATTTAAAGTTTAGCGAAAAACTTTTTACTGTTTTTTAGTCCTTTCGCGCATTTCCGAAAAGAATTTAGTTAAAATGCCCGCACACTCACTTTCCATTACTCCACCTTCGACTTCTACGGTATGATTTAATAAATTAGCTTCAGCAATTTCTTTAGTGAGAGAACGCCCCTTACCTTCTGGCGCACCGTAATATACCTTTTTAATGCGAGCATTTAAAATAGCACCCATGCACATAGGGCACGGTTCTAAAGTAACGTAAATTTCGCATTCGGGAATTCGCCAACTTTTTAGTTTTTTACAAGCTTTTTCAATAGCTTCAATTTCAGCGTGAGCCGTTGCTATTTGCTTTTTAGTTCGTCGGTTATGCCCGCGAGCTATAACTTTTCCGTCTAAAACGACTACCGCGCCGATAGGCACTTCACCGTCGTCAAAGGCTTTTTGAGCGCATTTTAGAGCACTTTTCATAAATTTATTTTTCATACTTTTTCATTTTTCCGTATTCTAAAGTAAATATTTTTAACGCATTATAACATTTTTTAAGCTTATATAGCTTTTTTATTGGATGTTTTAATTTATCGCTACCACACTCAACGGTATAAGAAGGTATTTGTAATTTTTGCAAGCACCAGTCTTTGTAGCCACCCGCCGAGCCGTAAATAATTTTATGCGGATAACCCGTTGCGGTAGACAAAATTTTAGCTCCTTTTATATCTCCACGACCTGAAAAAAGCCAATAAATTTCCTCTCCTTTAGTATGCCACGAAAGCGTTACTACAGGATTTATTTTTAAAGTAAAATTTTTAAGCGCAATAGTTTCAGGCTCGGAAAATGGATAATCACCAATGCAATTTTCAGCGCCACGCCTTTTTACGTTTAATTTCCCCAACCCCCAATCAGCGTCGAAGTTGCAATTTAAATCAACTCCTCTTCCGTTAGCTTTCCATAAAGGTTTTGAAGTTTGAGAAATTATTGCGCCGTCGGGATTTAATAGAGGAATTACCCAACCTCCGAAAGAACACCCCAATTTTATATGCTTTAAAGCTAAATATGAAGTTACCCACTCTCTTGCGTGAACGGCGTAAACGCTTATAAATTGCTTGCCTGTATGTTCACCAACGTGCATAGCGTAAATTTCCCTACCGTAAAAAGAATGACCTATTACGCATTTTCTCTGTTTATAACTTTGGTAAAAAGTTTTAATATCGTCGTATACCACGATATAAAATATTAAAAAATTATTTGTAATATTCGCTATTTGAATTAATCATAAAAGCACGGTATATTTGTTCACATAAAATAACTCTCATTAATTGATGGGGAAAAGTCATATCCGAAAAAGAAAGTTTATAATGTGCGGAATTTTTAACTTCGTTACACAACCCGTGTGAAGAACCTATAACGAATGTAAACTCTTCACCCTTATCGCAAAGCTTTTTGGTATATTCGGCAAGACCTTCGCTAGAAAGCTTTTTACCTTCAACACATAAAGCTATAACGTGCCCTTTAACGGCTTTTAAAATATCTTTACCTTCTTCTACTAAATTTTTACCTTCGGCAAGCTCTTTAATTTCAACCTTTGCAAAACGGCTAAGGCGTTTTAAATATTCGTCAATTGCGTCACGATAAAATTTTTCTTTGATTTTACCAACGCATACTATATTAATTTTTTGCATTAAGCTACTCCAAAAAGATTTAATATCCAAATTAGCGACAAGATTGCAATTCCTATTGAAGCAAAAATAAAAAAGCTTTTAACTCCGCCTTTTTCGCTCCTTTTTAGCTCTGTTTTATCCAAAATAAGCCAAACGATTGCAGCGATTAAAGAGATTGCAGATAAAATAACTAATACCGTTTGCGCCGTTTGTGAAAAGGTGAAATTACCCGCGGCGTCAATTAATCCCGTAGCGGAAGCAATTATAATAAAAGCATTGTTTATAAAGTGAATTATTACCGTTGGTAATAAAGAGCCGCTACGCACGGCAAGTAAAGCAAAAGCACAACCGCAAATAAATTGATAAACGGTTTGTTCGGGTGAACCGTGATATAGCGCAAAACAAAAACCTACTATAAAAACCGAACGTATACTTCCTGCCCCGTTTTGAGTTGATTGTAAAATTAGCCCCCTAAAGAACGTTTCTTCAAAAATGGCAGGTAATACGGCAATTACCAAAAGTGCGGGAATAATTTTAAAGCCGCTTACATTTGGCAAATACGAACTTTTGGGAACGTAGCCGAAAAGCTTAAAAAATTCGGTGATAAGCGAGTTAGTCCAACCAAGCGAAAACATAAGCCCAAAAATCAATAAAAGACCAATTAAAAAGTATTTAGGATGGCACTTTACTTTAACTATTTCGCCAATCTTAAACTTACCTAAATTTAAAGTAACTAAAACGCTTAATAACATTGCTATAGGCGAGATCAAATAACTAACGTATAAATAGCCGTCGCTACCAACTGGGATTTTCAGCGCAGTTATAAAGATAGATGCAATTAAGTTGATTGCAAAAAATATAAATACGTTTAAAGAAAACGCAACTCCACCCGTTTTAGAGCATAAATTTCGTCCAAAAAGTTCTTTCATAAAATTATTATACAGCAAATTTGAATTTTAGTAAATTATTTAATTTACTTTTACTTAAAAATGTAATAAAATTTATTGGTATGAGAATTATAGACACCAAAGAAATTGAAGAAAAAATTTATAATATGGCGCTGCATGCGGGCGTAAACTTAACGCCTTCTTGTAAAAAAGCTTTACAAGAAGCTGAAATAAGCGAAAATAACGCCGCCGCAAAATTTGCATTAAAAACGCTTAACCAAAATGCTGAAATTGCAAAAGAAATGCAAATGCCCGTTTGTCAAGATACGGGTATGTCGGTAGTAATTTTAGAAATTGGACAAAACGTTTTTTTACAAGGGAAGCCTTTAAAAACCGCCGTAAACGATGCTGTAAAGCGCGCTTATGCCGACGGTTATTTTAGAAAATCTGTGTGCGACCCTATTACCCGAGTAAACACTACGGATAACACACCCCCCGTTATTCATACTGAAATAGTCGAAGGGGATAACGTTAAAATTACTTACCTTCCTAAAGGTTTCGGCAGCGAAAATATGAGCAGGCTATACATGCTAAAACCCGCACAAGGCGTAAATGGAATTATTGACGCAATAGTTGAAACGGTTAAGATTGCAGGCTCACGGCCCTGCCCTCCCGTTTACGTTGGCGTTGGCATTGGCGGAAGCTTTGACACTTGCGCCTTCCTTGCAAAAAAAGCGTTGACTAGGGACGTTGGCACTTTTAACGAAAGAGAAGATATTGCTGAAATTGAAAAGCTTGCCCTTAAAAGAATTAACGATTTGAACGTTGGTTGCCAAGGATTCCACGGAAACACCACGGCTATAGGCGTTAGTTGCGAGTGGGCTTATACTCATATAGCAGGTTTACCCGTTGCAATAAATATTCAATGCCATTGCGTTAGATGCGAAAAGGAGATTATATAATGAAAAAAATAACCCTTCCTTTAAGCAAAGAACAAATAAAAGATTTACACGCGGGCGATAGCGTTTTATTGTCGGGAACTATTTACACCGCAAGAGATTGCGCACATAAACGGTTAGTAGAAGTTATTAATAAAAGCCAACCTTTACCCTTTGAAATTAAAAACGCATTTATTTATTACGCTGGCCCTTGCCCCGCGAAACCTAACTTTGCTTCGGGTAGCTGTGGTCCTACCACTTCTGCCCGCATGGATTCTTTTGCTCCAATTTTATTAGATTTAGGCTTAGGCGGTATGATTGGGAAAGGGGAAATGAGTGAAGACGTTACTCTTGCTTTAAAGCGCAACTGCGCCGTTTACTTTTCAGCAATTGGTGGAGCAGGTGCTCTTTACGGTAACGCAATTAAAAGCAGCGTTTGCGTAGCTTTTGAAGATTTATTATCGGAAGCAGTTTATAAACTTGAAGTAGAAAACTTCCCACTTATCGTTGCAACCGATTGCTATGGAAAAAGCGTATATTAATAGGCTAAAAATCGTTTGACATTATTTAATAATAACTGTATAATTTTATTATAATTTTAAAGGCGTTGACCGAGACAGACGGATTTTATCACCCTTTTCAGAGAGAATAACCCGAAAACGGCTGAAAGGTTATTCATTGGGCAAATTCGGTATTCACTCGCGAGCCGAGATTGCGAAATTTAAAAAAGTAGTTTTCTCCGCATACTCAGCGTTAAGAGTTAATTGAGGCGGCAATATGCCGTAAATACAGGTGGTACCGCGAATTTATCGCCCTGTGCTTTATTGCACGGGGCTTATTTTTTTGCCACCGTTTTAAACGTTAAAAATTAATTAGGAGATATGTTTATGCAGGCTAAGATTGAACAGCTCAAACAAAAAATTGAACAAGCTGTACTTACCGTTACTTCTAGCAAAACCTTGCACGAAGTAAAAACCTTGTTTTTAGGTAGAACGGGCGAAGTATCAGACCTTATGAAAGGCATGCGCGACGTTCCCAAAGAAGAAAGACCGCAAGTTGGTAAAATAATTAACGATTTGCGTGTTTGGACGGAACAAAAATTCGACGAATTGGAAATTAAAATTAAAAAGGCAGAGCTTGAACAGCGTTATAAAGCAGAAGCTATCGACGTTACTATGCCCGGCAAAAAGGGCGAAGTTGGCGCTTACCACCCCAATACGCTAATTAGAAACGAGCTTATTTCTATTTTCTCCGGAATGGGATTTGAAATTTTTGAAGGACCGGAAATTGAAAACGATTATTACAACTTTACGGCGTTAAACACTCCCGCCGATCACCCTGCAAGAGATATGCAAGACACCTTCTATATTACTGAAGACTTACTTTTAAGAACGCAAACCTCGGCAGGTCAAATTAGAGTAATGGAAAAGAAAGCCCCTCCCATTAAAATACTTTCTCCCGGAAAGGTTTACAGATCGGACGACGACGCAACGCACTCCCCTATGTTTTCGCAAATGGAAGGTTTGGTAGTTGATAAAGGCATTACTCTTTGCGACCTTAAAGGAATGTTAGACGAGTTTGCCAAAAAGATTTTCGGCGAAAACATTAAAACTAGATTACGCCCCTCCTACTTCCCCTTTACTGAACCTTCGGTTGAAGTTGACGTAAGCTGCTTTGAATGCGACGGCAAGGGTTGTCGTCTTTGCAAAGGCACAGGTTGGATAGAAGTATTAGGCGCAGGTATGGTTAATAGACACGTTTTAGAAGGCTGTGGCGTTGACCCCGACAAATATTCCGGTTTTGCTTTCGGTATGGGCATTGAACGTATTGCAATGCTTAAATACGGCATTAACAATATGAAATTATTGTTTGAAGGCGACACTAGATTTTTGAAACAGTTTAAGGATTAAAGGAGAAAGACATGAAAGCACCTTTAAGTTGGCTTAAAGATTACGTTGATATAAACGTTACCGCAGAAGAGCTTCAAAAGAAGTTATTCGATTGCGGATTTGAAGTTGAAGAATTAATTGATATTGGTAAAGATATTTCTGGCGTAGTTGTTGGCGAAGTTATTGAATGTGAACCCGTTGAAGGTACGCACTTACACGTTTGCAAGGTAGATTGCGGCGAACACGGCGTTTTACAGATTTGCTGCGGCGCAGATAACGTTAAAGTTGGAATTAAAGTTCCCACCGCGTTAGTTGGTGCAACCGTTTACGCAACGGCAAAAGACCACGTTACGATTGAAGGCGTTATGACCATTAAAAAGGGTAAACTCCGTGGAATAGAATCTTACGGAATGCTTTGCTCTGGCGTTGAAATAGGTGTTAACGGCGATATGTTTGAAGGCGGCGATTACTGCGGACTTTTAATTTTGCCTAACGACTGCAAAAACGGTGAAGACGTTAAACCCATTTTAGGACTTGACGATTACGTTTTTGATATTGGCGTTACGGCAAATCGCCCCGACTGTCAATGTATTTTAGGTATTGCGCGCGAAGTTGCAGCTGTTTTAGGAAAAGAGTTAAAAGAGCCCGACTATTCATATACTGCATTAAAAGGCGACTATCCCGCTGTTAAAGTTACTAACGAAGCTCCTGACCTTTGCCCCAGATATTTAGCGCATTACGTTAAAGATATAAAAATCGGCGAATCCCCCGCTTGGATGAAAAAGCGTTTAGCTTTGTGCGGATTACGCTCCATTAGTAACGTAGTTGATATAACGAACTTCGTTTTACTTGAAATGGGACAACCCATGCACGCTTTCGACCTTGATACGTTAAACGGCCGTGAAATTGTAGTGCGCAGAGCTAAAAATGGCGAAAAGATTATTACTTTAGACGAAAAAGAATTTGAATTAAATAGCGAAAACTTAGTTATTTGCGACGGCGACAAACCTTGCGCTTTAGCTGGAATTATGGGCGGACTTAATAGCGAAATTAAAGTCGGAACTTGCGAAGTATTATTTGAAGCCGCTAAATTTGCCCGTGATAGCGTAAGAAAAACCTCCCGCGCTTTAGGTCAGCACTCCGATTCCTCTTCCATTTTTGAAAAGGGAGTAAACGAATATACCACCGAAAGGGCAATGAAGAGAGCTTTGCATTTAATTGAAGAATTAAAATGTGGTACGGTAACGAATTTACACGTAGACGTTACTACCGAATATAGCAATCTTATCCCTAAAAAGATGACCGTTAGTATCAATAAAATCAACGCGCTTTTAGGTATTACCGTTCCTACCGAAGAAATGGTTAAAATTATGAAAAGCCTTAACTTTAAAACGGAAGTTAACGGCGATATAATGAGTTTAGAAGTTCCCGGTTACCGTGAAGATATTGATCTTTACCCCGACATTGCTGAAGAAATTATAAGAATGTACGGTTACGACCACATTACTCCTACCTTTATGCCTTCGGCTACCATTACGAACGGTGGATTTAACGACGAACAAAAAGCCGTAAATAAACTTAAAAGAGTTTTAGTTCAACAAGGTTTATACGAAATTTCTACCTACTCTTTCTATTCGCCCAAGGATTTGGATATGTTATACTTGCCTGAAGACGCAATAGAAAGAAAATGTATTAAAATTAAAAACCCCATAGGCGAAGATTTATCGGTTATGAGAACTACTCTTGC
>JAGAMH010000007.1 GCA_017624815.1 Clostridia bacterium | reverse complement strand
GTAATAGACGAGCCGCAGGGAACTTATTACGGAAGCGCAGTTGCCGCCCCCGTTGCAAAAGAAATTTTTGAAGATATAATTGCAATTAAAAACGTTAAACCTATTGGTGAATTATGAAACTTGAAGAAATTTTAAAAGTTTTACGCTACGAAAAAATTATAGGAAGCACTAATATAAACGTAACGAGGCTTTGCGATAACAGTAAAAAGGCAAAAAAAGACGATCTATTTTTCTGTTACGTGGGCGTAAGTTGCGATTCTCACGATTACGTGTACGAAGCGGAAGAGCGCGGAGCAATTGCAATAGTGTGCGAAAGGCAAATAAGCAATTGCCGTTTAACGCAAATTATAGTAAAGGACGGTAGAGCAGCGGTTGCTAAAGTTGCACGAGCGTTTTACGGCAACGCGGATGAAAAGTTGAAAATTATTGCCGTAACGGGCACTAACGGCAAAACGACCACAACTTATATGCTAAACGCAATATATTCTGAGGCAAACAAAAAAACTGCAATTATAGGCACGCTTGGAATTCGTTACGGCGAAAAGTTTATTTCGCCCGAGCTAACCACGCCCGATCCCATTTTTTTACATAAAATTTTTGCCGATATGGTAAATTGCGGCGTGGAATACGTTTTTATGGAAGTTTCCGCCCACGCAATTTACTTTAACAAAACGGACAAAATTACTTTTGAAATGGCGGTGTTTACCAACTGCACGCAAGACCATTTAGACTTTTTTGGTTCTATGCGAGAATATTCCGATTGTAAAAAGAGTTTGTTTAGTAAGCAAAAATGTAAAAAAGCAATAATAAATTCCGACGATAAAACGGGAGTGGAAATAATAAACGAATACGAAAAAGCTATAACTTACGGAATAAATAATCCCGCCGACGTTTTTGCCGTAAACATAAGCGAAAACGTAAATGGAACGGCGTTTTTAATTAACGCCTTCGACGAGCTTTACGATATAAAACTGCGTTTCCCCGCAATTTTTAACGTGTATAACGCAATGGCGGCAATAACTTGCGCTCGCCTTTCGGGTATTAGCTTAGCAATTTGCGCTCAAGGCTTGTATAAATTAAAAAACGTTAGCGGTAGGTTAGAAAAGGTGGTAAATTACAACGGCGCGGACGTGTTCGTGGATTTTGCTCATACCCCCGACGGCTTGCAAAAATCGTTGCAAACGCTAAAAAAACTCTGCAAGGGCAAGCTATATCTCGTATTCGGTTGTGGCGGTAACCGAGATAAAAGCAAGCGCCCGTTAATGGGAGAAGTTGCCGTTAAATACGCCGATTTTTGCGTGGTAACGTCCGATAATCCCCGCTATGAAGATCCTTATGACATAATTTCAAACGTAGAAGAAGGTATGAAAAATTACGGTAAAAAATACGTAACCGTTACGGATAGGGAAACGGCTATCGACTACGCTTTAAGAATTTTAAATAAAAACGATATTTTACTCGTCGCGGGCAAGGGTGGTGAAAATTATCAAGAAATAATGGGTATAAAACACAGTTTTAACGACAATACAGTAATTAAAAAACTTATCGGAAGATAAAATGAAAAAGTATTTTTTAGCAATTTTTGCGGCGTTTTTTTGTTCGCTCATACTTATTTTAATACTGTTGCCGCTACTTAAAAAACTAAAAGCGGGACAATATATTTTAGGTTACGTAAAGGAACACGCAGGCAAAAAGGGCACGCCAACTATGGGCGGGCTTGCCTTTATTACTGCAATTATTTTAATTTGCTTAATCTTTTGTGGAACAAATCAAAGAGTTTTAAATTTAACGTTAACCATAGCGGGTGCGTTCGCCGTGGTGGGCTTTTTAGACGACTTTTTAAAAATTCACCGAAAGGATAACGGCGGACTTAAACCCTATCAAAAAATAATTTTTCAACTTGCTATTTCGTTATTAGCCGCAATATATTGCCATTATAACGGCATAAACTATTTATATTTGCCATTTTGCGGCGGAAAAACTGCATATATCGGTTGGGGAATTATACCTTTGGCTACCATAACTTTTATTGCCACGGTAAACTGTGTAAATTTAACCGACGGGTTAGACGGGCTTGCAAGCGGAACGGTAATTGCCTATTTATTAGCCTTTGCTACTATAAGTTTAATGCAAAATAACGGCTTTGCGCTTCCGTCTTTTATAGGGTGCGGCGCACTTGCAGCCTTTTTAATTTTTAACTGTAATAAAGCTTCTCTTTTTATGGGTGATACAGGCTCACTTGCATTAGGCGGTTTTATTTCTTGCCTTTCCGTGTTTTCGGGAAATACCCTGTATATTCCACTTTTAGGAATAATGTTCGTCGTTTCGGGAATATCCGTAATAATTCAAGTAATATATTATAAAAAGACTAGACGACGGGTATTTTTAATGGCGCCCTTTCATCATCATTTGCAACAAACGGGCAAAAGCGAAGCAAAAATATCCTTTTGGTATTTTGCCTTTACCGCAGTCGTAGGTTTAATTTGTATAATTTTTGCTTGAGGGTATATGTATTTTAAAAGTCAAAAGTTTTTAGTGGCAGGAATGTCTAAATCGGGAAAGGCAAGCGCCGAATTTTTACTTGTCCGTGGGGCGGAAGTGTACGTTTACGACGACGTTATAAGCGATAACATAAACGCAGTAATAAACGAATTGCAAAATTCAGGAGCTAAACACGTTACTTTTGAAACGTTGGAAAATGCAATAAATAGTTGCGACGTTTTAGTGCTAAGCCCGGGTATTCCCATAGACAACGCTCTTCCCATAGCCTTTCGTAAATTAGGAAAAGCAATTATAGGGGAAGAGGAGTTGGGGGCGCTATTTTTACGGGCAACGGCAATTGCTGTAACGGGCACTAACGGTAAAACGACCACCGTGTCAATGATAGAAAATGTGTTAAAGAGTTGTAATAAACGGGCTGTCGCTTGCGGAAACGTGGGAACTCCGCTCGTTGGTGAAGTAGAAAAGTTATCTTTTGACGATTACGCCGTAATAGAAATATCCTCTTTTCAGTTAGAAACGCTATTTTCTCTCCGTCCGCACATTGCCGTAATTTCTAATATATCAGAAGACCACTTAAACCGCCACTACAATATGGATAATTATATCTACCTTAAAAGTAGGTTAATTCGGCCGTTAAAAGAAAGCGAATACGCCGTTTTAAACTACGACGACGAAATAGTTAAATCGCTTGCCGCCGTAACTAAGGCAAAAGTCGTTTATTTTTCAATTCAAAAAAAGGTAAACGGCGCTTATTTAGAAGACGGATATATAATATACGACGGTGAAAAAGTATTAAACGTAAGTGATATGCAAATAAATGGAGTACATAATGTTTACAACGCGTTGGCAACGGTAACTTGCGCTAAGCTTTTAAATTTACCAAACGAGCAAATAGCTCAGGCATTGTACGATTTTAAAGGCGTTAAGCACCGCAATCAATTAATTGCCGAAATCAACGGCGTAAAATACGTCAACGACAGTAAAGGCACGAATGTTGACGCTACCGTTAAAGCTATTGAAAGCGTATCCGAGCCCACCGTTTTACTGCTTGGCGGAAAGGATAAGGGGGAAGATTACGAAGTACTGTTTAAAAAAATTAATTCAAGCTCCGTAGTGCACGCCGTTATCTACGGTGAAAACAGAATAAAGCTTATCAACGCGGCAATAAAGCACGGTTTTTTAAGTTTTTCAACGTGTTCTGATTTTTATCACGCAATAAATCTAGCTCGCTTAATTGCAAAATCGGGGCAAACGGTTTTATTAAGTCCGGCAAGTTCAAGCTTTGACGCCTTTTCTAACTACGAAGAGCGCGGAGAGGCATTTATAAAAGCGGTGGAAGAGTTTAAATGAATTTGATAAATAAAAGAAAAGCGGGCGACGTCCCGCTTTTAATTTGCGTTACTTTTTTAGCCGTGTTTGGTTGCGTAATGATTTATTCGGCAAGCTATTACGTGGGGCAAGTTCAATACGGCGATAAGTTTTACTTTGTAAAAAAGCAATTAATAGGCGTAATTTTAGGCGTTGCCGCAATGATTGGCGTAACGTTTTTACCGTATAAAAAATTAAAAAAATTTGCAGTTCCGTCTTTAATAGTTTCAATAATACTGCTAGCGTTAGTTTTTATTCCCGGCGTTGGTATAACCAACTACGGGGCAACTAGGTGGATAGGTTTCGGCTCGTTCACTATGCAACCTTCCGAAATTGCTAAATACTCTTTTGCTCTTTTTTGCGCAGCGTATTTTGCAAAAAATTATAAAAAGGTAAAAACTTTTAAAGGCGTTTTGCCCGTTTTATGCGTTGGAATTATATTTTGCCTTCTCATAATAGTTGAACCTAATATGTCAATAACTATGTGTGTTGGTATTTTAATGCTCGGCGAAATATATTTATCTGGTACCAACTTAAAAACGTTTGCAATAATTTTAATTCCCTTTTTAATCGCCGTGCCGTTGTTAATAATTTTAGAACCGTATAGGTTGCAGCGTTTAAGTGCGTTTATAGATCCTTGGGTTTCGCCTAAAGGGGAAGGCTATCAACTTATTCAATCGCTATATGCGTTGGGCAACGGTGGAATATTCGGTGTGGGGCTATTCAATTCAACACAAAAATACCGTTTTTTGCCGTTTGCCGAAAGCGACTTTATTTTATCAATCATAGGGGAAGAACTGGGCTTTTTCGGTATAATTTGCTTTTTTGCTTGCTGCTTGTTTATAATATGGCGCGGAATAAAAATAGCGCGCAATAGTAAAAATAGATTCGGTTATCTTTTAGCGGCGGGTATAACTATGGTATACGGTATTCAAGTTGCCGTAAACGCTTTGGTCGTAAGCGGAACTATTCCGCCAACAGGCTTGCCGTTACCTTTAATAAGTAGCGGTAATACTTCGCTTATAATAACTATGGCGTCTATGGGCGTATTATATAACGTTTCAAAAGGTGAGTAACTAAAAAAGTAAAACAAACCATATAATAGTAGTAATTTTACATATTCGGAGTAGATGATGGATAAATACGTTATAAACGGAGGAAACAAACTTTACGGTAACGTAAAAATACAAACGGCAAAAAACTCCGTATTACCTATACTTGCCGCTACCGTTTTAACCGATTCGTCGGTAAAAATTTTAGATATTCCGCAAATATCCGACGTGAAAAATATGGTTAGAATTTTAAGCCGTTTAGGGTGTAAAACGCAGTATTGCGACAGTCATTTAATCGTAGACGCGTCAAATTCAAACAATTACGAAATACCTAGCGAATTAGCGCACGAATTGCGTTCGTCCGTGTTTTTACTTGGTTCTGTAATATCCCGTTTTCATAAGGCAAAAATTGCCTATCCCGGCGGATGCGATATAGGTTTGCGACCCGTAGATTTGCATTTAAGCGGGCTTAAAAGATTGGGCGTTACGGTAACGGAAGAAAACGGCTATATACTTTGCAGTTGCGAAAAGTTAACTGGCAACGAAATTATGTTAGATTGCCCTAGCGTCGGCGCAACGGAAAACATAATGCTCGCCGCAGTAAAAGCTGAAGGCACTACCGTTATAAAAAACGCCGCCCGTGAACCTGAAATAGAAGATTTGCAAAAATTTTTAAATTATATAGGAGCAAAAGTAAAGGGCGCAGGAAGCGGCACTATAATCGTAGAAGGAGTAAAAAAGCTTCACGGCGGAGAATATTTACCAATTACCGATAGGATAGAGGCGGGAACTTTTTTAATTGCTGCCGCAATGTGTGGTGGTGAGATATGCGCCGAAGGCGCTTTGGCAGAAAATATCAGCTCACTTATTCATAAACTTAGAGAAAACGGTTGCAAAATACATATAAAAAATGATAAAATAATATTGCGGAGAGAAAGAAGACTAACTGCGGTTAAATCTTTCGAAACTCAACCCTACCCTGGGTTTCCAACCGACCTTCAAGCGCAAATGACGGCACTTTGTTGCATTTGCCAAGGTCAGTCAATCGTAACTGAAAATTTATTCGAAACTCGCTATAAATACGTTCCCCAACTTAGAAAAATGGGCGCAGATATAACGGTTATCGATAGAAACGCTTTTGTGCGCGGCGTAGAAAAATTTAACGGTGCAACCGTAGTTGCTCAAGATTTGCGCGGCGGTGCTGCGCTTGTTTTGGCAGCGTTGGCGGCGCAAGGAAAAAGCGAAGTTTTAGATATTTCACACGTGGATAGGGGATACGGGGATTTTGAGTATAAACTTCGCAATCTCGGAGGAGACGTAATAAGAAAAACGGTTTAGAAAAAAATATGGGATTCATAAGAAAAATTATCGCACTTATTTTAACGGTTATTTTTGCGGCGGCTTTAGTCGTATGTGCGGGAATAGTTTTTGCGGTAAAAAACGTAAACGTAACTTTTAAAGATTATACGGGCAAATACGCCGAAGCTTTAACTTTGGTAGAAGATGAACTTGAAAAATATAAAGGTTTATACATCTTCTCAATAAACGGCGACGATATTGAAGAGTCGGTTAAAAATTTAAATTTAGATTGTTACGTAAGTTTAGTTTCGGTAGAAAGAATTTATCCTTGTACCGTAAACGTCGTGCTTAAAGAAAGAATAGAACGTTACGCAATTTATAAAGATAACGCGTATTTAGTTTACGATACCGACGGCGAATACGTAAGAACGACTGCGGAAAATAAAAATAACGCCGATCTTGCCCCCAACGTTTTAGTTGATGGTGCAAAAACGGAAGAAGAGATAAAATTCATATCTCAAATAGGAACGTTAATAGAAAGTAAGTTTAATAACGTGCGGATGGTGGTGGAAAAAATTAATTATCCTATAGACGCCGATTCTGAATTCCCTAAAGCGGAAGTGGTTTTAAGGAGCGGGTTAATTATCGAAATAGTAAAACCTACAAATTATTTATCCGAAAAAATCAACGCCGCTTACGACCTATATTTATCCCTTTCAGATAGTCAAAAATTAGCGGGAAAAATAAGAAGTTACGAATATTCTTCTTCGGTGGTAGACGTAAGAGCCGTTTATTCGGCGTAAAATAATACTCGTTTAAGCATATATAGCGGTCAATTTGTAAAAAAGCGGTTAATTGTAACCGCTTTTTTTATATTTTTCTATTGACAAAAGTATATACTTTATTATATAATAATAACATATAAAGTCTATACGGCTTAACGGAGAAATTATGGCAAAATCAAGTGTCGCCGTTTTGGATATTCGCTCGTCGGAAATTACAGCGGCAGTAGGTGCTCGCGGTGTAAACGGCACGTTTATTGTTAAAAGTAAATATACCGCCTCTTACGAAGGTTTTGCAGAAGGTGAGTTAATCGAAGTTAAAAGTTTTACTACCGCTATTTTAGACGTGGTTAAAAGATTAATCTCTTCGGTAAACGATAAAATTAAAACTTTTTATATAGGCGTTCCCGGTGAGTTTTTAAAGGTTATAAACACCGATAAAACTATAAGCTTTTCCTCTAGTAAAAAAATTAAACGATCAGACGTAGCGTCTTTAATTAAGTATTCTTCACCGGAAGCAGTAAAGGGGTACGAAGTTTTTTATAACGCCGCGCTTTACTACGTTTTATCGGACAAGCGCAGAACGGTTAATCCAATCGGCGCGGTGAGCGACTGCCTTCGCGGAAAGCTTTGCTTTTATTTATGTAAAAATTCTTTTATTGATTGCGTTGAAAACGCTTTTAAAGAATTTAATAAAATACAGCTCGTATTTTTACCTTCTTGCCATACGGAAGCCACGTATTTATT